>NZ_JBFUFK010000004.1:0-228008 GCF_056403475.1 Rhizobium sp. P2_G9
GCACCAATGACCCGATGGCGTTGGCACCAATGACCCGATGGCGTTGCGGCTGGCGGTCGACGGCACATAGCCGGCGATGACGAATTCCTGCCGCAAGGAGCATTTCGATTTCAGCCAGTCGCGGCCGCGACCGGGGCGGTAGGGTGCGTCGCGCAGCTTGGAGACGATACCTTCCAGGCTGAGCCGGCAGGCATGCTGCAGCACGACATCGCCTTCCTCGCCGAAATGATCGCTGTAGCGGATGACATCCTGCCCGGCCAATAGCGTTTGCAGCGCGGCTTTTCGGTCGACCAACGGTGTTGCGGTCAAGTCGGCGCCGTCGAGATGCAGGAGGTCGAAGGCGTAGAATTTGAATTTGCCCGTTTTGTTTTCGCTCAGTGCCTGCTGCAGCGCGGAGAAATCCGAGCTGCCGGCGCTGTTTTCGACCACCAGTTCACCATCGATCAGCGCGGCGCTGAGCGGAAGTCCGGCAAAGCCGGCGATCAGGTCCTTGCCGAATTTCTTGGTCCAGTCCAACCCGCTGCGGGTGAAAAGTTTGACCCGGCCGGCCTCGATGCGGACCTGCAGCCGGTAGCCGTCGAATTTCACTTCGTGCAGCCAGCGTTTTCCCGTGGGCGGCTTCGGCACCAGCGTGGCGAGCTCCGGCTCGATGAAATCCGGCAGGTCGCCCTTCCTGGCCTTCCTGATCTTGGCGGGATCGTCGACAGGCCGCAGGTTATCCGTCGGTGCGGTTTGCTTGAGGGTGACAGCTCTCTTGCCGTCCGGTTTCGCTTGTTTGTCGATCCGGCCGGTCTTCGAAGACCAGCCCGGCGCCTCGCCTTCGAGTTCCTCAATGGCGCGGCCCGTCAGGGCCGAGTCTGGCTCCTCTTCCAGGATGTCAGGCTCATCCTCGGTACGGGCATAGTCGTCATCGCCCTTGATCAGCAGCCAGTTGTCATGTTTCTCGCCGGTGCGGTGCGCCATGCGGATCAGGTGCCAGCGGCCGTGCAGCTTCTCGCCGTCGAGCTCGAATTCCATATGGCCCTTCTTGTAGGCCTTGTGCGGATCCCCGACCGGCTGCCATCTGCCGCGATCCCAGACGATCACCGAGCCGCCGCCATATTCGCCCTTGGGAATATTGCCCTCGAAACCGCCGTAGTCGAGCGGATGGTCTTCGACATGCACGGCAAGCCGCTTCTCGCCAGGCACGAAGCTCGGGCCGCGCGTCACCGCCCAACTCTTCAGCACGCCGTCCATTTCAAGCCGGAAATCATAATGCAGCCGGGTGGCGGCATGTTTCTGGATGACGAAGCTGTGGCCCTCGGTCTCGGCGAGTGCGCCTTTCGGCTCGGCGGTGCGCTCGAAATTGCGCTTGGCGTTATAGGTCTCGAGCCCCATGGTCGACCTGCCTTTCACATCGAAGCTTCAAACTGGATTCTGTTTCAAAACGATGGTTGTCCCCCGGATGTTCCGCGCCCGCAGGAACTCTGCAATGCCGAGGGCGTTTCAATCTTGATCCGGATCAAGCGTGATTTTGCGCGATCCTATATCCAAGAGATAGCTGTGCCGAGGACGAGGGATGGCTATCGGGAAGTCTGGATGTCGCAGATGAGGCACGATGTACAGGAGATATCCATGAAAACCATAATCGGCCTGTTCGATGACCACGCTGAAGCCATCGCCGTTGTGCAGGAACTACGTGAGCGACGCATTCCGCCGCACGATATCAGTCTCGTCGCCAACAATACCGATGGATGGTATGCCGAAGGGTCCATGCCGGAAGCCGATGCCGAAAAGGGTGCGGGGTTGGGCGCCGTGGTCGGTGCGCTTGGCGGGCTGATGATCGGGCTGGGCGTCGTAACGTTGCCGGGCATCGGCCCCGTGGTTTCTGCCGGCTGGCTGCTCGCGACCCTTGCTGGCTCCGCGACCGGCGCGGTGCTCGGCGGCGCGGCCGGCAGCCTGATTGGCGTCCTGCAGCAACAAGGCATCGACGATCCGGATGCACAAGTCTATGCTGAAAGCCTGAGGCGCGGCGGATCGGTGGTGATTGCCCATGTCGAGGACAAAGTCGTCTCCGCCGCCGAGTCGATCATGATCCGGCATCGCGTCGATATCGCCGCCCGCCGCGACGAATTGAGAGCTGAGGGCTGGATCCGCTTCGACGATCACGCGCAGCCTTTCCCACCGCTCGCCAAAGACGGCAACAACAGCGCCAGGCTTTCTGCCTGATCAGCATAAACCGAGAGGAGATCGGAATGCCCGCACCCACCAAACCGACGACTGACCAGGGCCGCGAAGAGGATTTCCGCGATTATGAAGCGCGCGATATCGATGAAGGCTGGCCCTATGCCGATGGCGCCCCGATCCGCAAGAAGCGCAATGCCGCCTATGGCGACCAGTCCGATGAACTCGACCCGGACAATGTGGAAGTCGCCCGCGACACGGCCATCCAGAGCCAGGGCGGCCCTTCGCCGTTTCCAGAAGAAGAGGGTGGCACGATCGATGATGACGCCATCGAGGAGGAAATCRCCACCAAGCTTTCCGACAGCGGCCGCTGGGACGATAACCAGATCGAGCTCAGCGTTGCAGATGGTGTTGTTACCATCGAGGGTGAGGTCGAGACGGAGCATGAGCGGCAGCTGATCAACCAGGTGGTGCTCCGCACCGCCGGCGTCAAGCGCGCTGTCAACCGCTTGGAACTGATCGGGGTCGATAGCCACATTCCGACAGATGCAGACGAGTAGCTTCGACTGAGCTGCAAACCTCGCATGAAGAAAGGCCACTGCAGCAATGCCGGTGGCCTTTTCACTTCCCATCTGCCCGAACGATGCAAAGAAGGGGCCGCCAGGTCGGGCGSCCCCTTCTCTGTACAGTGGGCGGGGGAGCGCCTCACTGCACCTTGTATTCGGGCTGGGCCTTCAGTGCCTGCTTGTTGGAGTCGATATAGATGCGAACGTCGTCGCCCTTGGCATTGCGGACGATGTTGAGTTCCTCTGGGGTTACCGCGATCGTGTGGGCGCCGATGCCGAGGAAGCCGCCGACGTCGAGGACGAAGAATTTGACGCCCTTGCCGTTGTCGTTCATCACCAGCCGGTTGATCTTGCCGATATTCTCGTCCTTGGGGCCATAGACGGTGGCGCCTTCGAGCTTGTCGGCCGTCAATTCGTCGGCCTTGGCGGTCTGATAGCCTTCGCGGGTGACCGTCGGCGGCGTCAGGCGCGTGCGGTTCTCGTTCATGGTCGACTGCACGCTGGTGTCGTTGTTGGTCGTCGACGCCGTTGTGGTCGTGTCGGTGTTGGTCGCACTATTGTCCGCCGGCTTCATTGTCGTGTCGGCAGCCGTGTCATTGGTCATCTTCGGCTTCGACATGTCGTTCGTCGTCGCGGTGTTCGACGCGGTGGTGTCGGCCGGCGTGGTCAGGCCCGTATTGGCTGCCGTCGTCGTGGTGTCGGTGGCGGGCGGCGTGTTGCTGGCTTCGCGAACCTCGTCCGGGGTCTTGAAGGCCGGCGCCGCGTTCAGCGCTTCCTTGGTTGAGTTGACCACCAGGAAGAAGTCGTTGGCGCCGTTGCCGTTGCGGACGAATTTAATGTCGTTCAATGACACCGCAACATTTTTTTCGCCCATGCCGAGGAAGCCGCCGACGCCGATGACGACGGCCTTCACTGAGCCATTGCGATCGAACACGACCTCATTGATGTCGCCGATATTGTCCCAGTCCTTACTCGCGCCGGCCACTTTCTGGTCGGGCTGGACGTCGGTCTTGCTCGCATAGACGGTCTGGCCGATGAACTTGGAGGCGTCGATGTCGGTGGCCTGCGCCTGATAGGCGTCCAGCTTGGCGGAGGCGGCATAGGCCGAACCGCCCATCAGCAATACGATCGCCGTGGTTGCCAGGAAGCTTTTCATTGGGGTTCTCCTTACGTTGTTGAAAACAATACGTTTTCGATCTGTCGTGTGCGACGCTCGTTGAAAAAGGGCGGGGTGTGTTTCGGCCCGCCGTACCTTTGCAACTGTCCGCATCGCAAAAGGTTCCGGCTCGGATCACGGGTTCCCCAAAACGATTTCGCGCCTGGATTTAGGAAAAGCACCGATGGTCAGGAACCTTCGCCGATCGTTCCCGTTGAACGGTCAGATCAGACGATATGGGGGCGGGATAGTTTGTCGTGACTTTCGCTCTCTTCTGTCGGCTGCATCGCGACCGCCTGTCCCTTGGCCGGACCGGCGCTTCTTCATCTCAACCACGGGAGAGTTCAATGGCTCAGAAAATGCTTGAAGACCTGTTCTATGACACGCTCAAGGACATTTATTATGCCGAACGCCAGATCGTGAAGGCGCTGCCGAAGATGGCGCGTGCTGCCAGTAATGCGAAGCTCAAGGCGGCATTCGAAAAGCACAAGGAACAGACGGAAGTTCATATTGAACGCCTGCAGCAGGTATTCGAATCGATTGGCAAGCGCGCGCAGGGCAAGACTTGTGAGGCGATCCAGGGCATCCTGGCCGAAGGCGAGGAGATCATTGAGGAATTCAAGGGTACAGTCACGCTTGATGCGGGTCTGATCTCCTCGGCACAAGCGGTCGAGCACTATGAGATCACCCGTTACGGCACGCTGCGGACTTGGGCGAACGAGCTTGGCCACAAGGATGCGGCCAAGCTCCTCGAAGCGACGCTTGCGGAGGAAAGCCAGACTGACGAGGCCCTGACGCAACTCGCGGAGTCGGCGGTCAATCTTGCAGCACAGAAGAAGGTCGCCTGAGCCGGCGCACCCAGTGGGGAGGCCGGCGGCGATGCTGCCGGCCTCATCGTATATGATGTTCTCTACGACACGCGCATCGTGGCTCGCGCCTTTCGGATCGTTTCAGTCGTAACCTCGTCGGTGGTGCCGGAAATCTCGATGGTGAGCACGCCCGGTTCGCCGGACGGATCTTCGAGGGTCGCAAGCTGGCTTTTGAGCAACGAGGCCGGCATGAAATGGCCCTTTCTCGCGGCCATGCGCGGCGCAAGCACTGCTTCCGAACCCCTTAGGAAAATGAAAATAAGCCTGCCCGTAGCGGCGGCGCGCAGGCGGTCGCGGTAAATCCTCTTCAGCGCCGAGCAGGACACGACAATTCCGCCGCCTGCCGCGAGCTTTGCCGCAACTTCGGCGCCAATCTTGTCCAGCCACGGAAAACGATCGTCGTCGGTCAGCGGAATGCCCTTCGACATCTTGTCTATATTGGCTTTCGGATGCAGGCTATCGCCTTCCAGGAAGGGCAGGCCAAGATCACGGGCTATCGCTTCGCCGACCATGGTCTTGCCGCTGCCGGAAACACCCATGACCACGAAGGCCGTTGGCTCAAAAGGATGTGCTGATACCGCCGTCGACATAGGGCATGTGTCCATTCACAAAGGAAGAGGCGGCGCTCGCCTGCAAGATCGCAGCGCCTGTCAGTTCGACACGTTGCCCCAGGAGCTTGCCGGGTTGCGCTTGTGATCGAAAAGCGGACACATGCCCAGGTGTCTCCCAAGATTGTTTTGCTCCGGCATGTAAGCTTATCGGGCTGGAGTCAAGCGCCGATGATAGCGCTACCATCAATTCAGCGGAGAGCTAAACCGTGCGCTTTGTCATTTGACGACGGGGATATTCCGATCTGCGTCACTTTCCTCGGCCAACTCAAGACTTTGTTCCGGCGCGAAACTGGATTTGGCATGCGAATCCGGTAAAGCTTCCAGGCTTCAGGAAGGAATGTGAAGCCATGAGTGACGATACGGGCAAGAATGCGCCGCATAGCGGCGACCTCGACGAACAGGCGCTGTTTTTCCACCGCTATCCGCGGCCGGGCAAGCTGGAAATCTCCGCAACCAAGCCTCTGGGCAACCAGCGGGATCTGGCGCTTGCCTATTCGCCCGGCGTCGCCGCACCCTGTCTCGCAATCAAGGATGCGCCCGAGCGCGCCGCCGACTATACGTCGCGCGCCAATCTCGTCGCCGTCGTCTCCAACGGTACAGCCGTACTCGGTCTCGGCAATATCGGCCCGCTCGCCTCCAAGCCGGTGATGGAAGGCAAGGCGGTGCTGTTCAAGAAATTCGCCAATGTCGACGTGTTCGACATCGAGATCGATGCGCCCGGGATCGACGACATGGTCAAGGTCGTGTCGGCGCTGGAGCCGACCTTTGGCGGTATCAATCTCGAAGACATCAAGGCGCCGGAATGTTTCGAGGTCGAGCGCCAGCTGCGCGAGAAGATGAATATCCCGGTCTTCCATGACGACCAGCATGGTACGGCAATCATCGTCGCCGCGGCGATTCTGAATGGTCTCGACCTTGCCGGCAAAGAGCTATCCGAGGTCAAGATCGTCGCCTCCGGGGCAGGGGCGGCGGCACTTGCCTGCCTCAACCTGCTCGTCGTGCTCGGTGCGAAGCGCGAGAACATCTGGGTGCACGACCTGGAGGGCCTGGTCTACAAGGGGCGGCCCGTGCTGATGGACCCCTGGAAGGACGTCTATGCCCAGGAAAGCGACAAGCGCGTGCTGGCCGATTCGATCGGCGGTGCCGACGTCTTCCTCGGCCTTTCCGCTGCCGGCGTGCTGAAGCCGGAACTGTTGAAGGCCATGGCCGACAAGCCGCTGATTATGGCGCTTGCCAACCCCAATCCGGAGATCATGCCGGAAGCGGCGCGGGCCGTCCGCCCGGACGCGATGATCTGCACCGGCCGCTCGGACTTCCCCAACCAGGTCAACAATGTGCTGTGCTTCCCCTATATCTTCCGCGGCGCGCTCGATTGCGGCGCCCGGACGATCAACGAAGCGATGAAGATGGCGGCGGTGAGGGCGATTGCCGGGCTGGCGCGCGAGGAAGTTAATGAAGTGGCGGCCAAGGCGATCGGTGGTGAAACGCCGATCTTCGGGCCTGATTACCTCATCCCGTCGCCCTTCGACCAGCGCCTTATCCTCCGGATCGCGCCGGCGGTGGCGCGCGCGGCGGCGGAGACCGGGGTCGCCACAAGGCCGATCCAGGATTTCGATGCCTATCTCGACCAGCTCAACCGCTTCGTCTTCCGCTCCGGCTTCATCATGAAGCCGATTTTCACCGCTGCCAAGATCGCCCACAAGAAGCGGGTGATTTTCGGCGAAGGCGAGGACGAGCGCGTGCTGCGCGCCGCCCAGGTGCTGCTCGAAGAAGAGATCGCCAAGCCGATCCTGATCGGCCGGCCGTCGATTATCGAAACGCGGCTGAAGCGTTATGGCCTCCGCATCCGGCCAGGCGTCGATTTCGAATTGATCAATCCGCAGGATGACCCGCGCTACAAAGGCTATGTCGACGAATATTTCGCACTGGTCGGCCGCAAGGGCGTGATTCCCGAAGCAGCGCGCACCATCGTGCGTACCAACACCACGGTTATCGCGGCTTTGGCGCTGCGGCGCGGTGATGCGGATGCGCTGATCTGCGGCGTCGAAGGCCGCTATGCTCGGCACTTGCGCGATGTCTCGCAAATCATCGGCAAGCGCAAGGACGTGCTCGACCTCTATGGCCTCAGCCTGGTGATCTCGCAGCGCGGCGCGACCTTCTTCGTCGATACTTATGTGAAGATCACGCCGACCGCCGAGGAGATCGCCGAGATGACGATCGAGGCGGCGCAGGCGATTCGTCGCTTTGGCATAACGCCGCGTGTCGCCCTCTTGTCGCATTCCAATTTCGGCAGCCGCGATTCCGAAAGCGCGCAGAAAATGCGCAAGGCGATCGCGCTGGTGAGGGAGATGGCGCCGGATCTTCAGGCCGACGGTGAAATGCACGGAGAATCGGCAATTTCCGAACAGTTGCGCATGCATGTCATGCCGAATTCGACGCTGAACGGCGAAGCCAATCTGCTGGTCTTCCCGAATATCGATGCCGCCAACATTTCGATGGGCTTGGTTCGGACGATGACGGATTCCTTGCATGTCGGGCCGATCCTGCTCGGCGCGGCGCAGCCGGCACATATCCTGTCGCCCTCGGTGACATCGCGCGGCGTCGTCAACATGGCTGCTCTGGCGGTGGTCGAGGCATCGACGCCTGCGGCATAGCGGCGGCTGGACAAAGTGGATGTTTCCGCTCTAATTCAACCGGATGGTGGCGAGCCGGTGTCGGCTCGTCCGGACATGCGGGTGAGAGGCATACCATGGCGGGATTTGAGTTGCTGAGCGCCGGCGATCCGGCGCCCTGGTTCAAGCAGCGGTCATTCGCCAATCCGGATTACAGTTTCGACACCGCGGCCGGGCGCTATGTCGTGCTTTGCTATTTCGCTTCGGCCGCCGATCCGCATGCGCAGGCAGCCATCGAGGCGGTCAGGGCGCGGCCGGATATCTTCACCGACGACTTCGCCAGTTTCTTTGGCATCAGTCTCGATCAAGGTGACGAAGCGGAGAAACGGGTGGCCGACAGCTATCCCGGCTACCGCTTCTTCTGGGATTTCGACGCCAAGATCGGCAAGCTCTATGGCACTGTCAGTGCCTCAGCGGACAGCGGGCAGAATGCGGTCGAGGTGCGCCGTACCTGGTTCGTGCTCGATCCTACTCTCCGCGTCATGCGCACCATTCTGTTCCGGCCGGATCGCGGCGACATCGCCGAACTCGTCGATTTCATGAGCCGGCTGCCGCCGCCGGTGCGCTTTGCCGGTTTCGAGGTCAGCGCGCCGATCCTGATCCTGCCGCAGGTGTTCGAGGCGGAATTCTGCGAGCATCTGATCGGTCTCTATAACGAGCATGGGGGCGAGGAATCCGGCTTCATGCGTGAGAGGGATGGCAAGACGGTCGGCATCAAGGATTATTCCCACAAGCGCCGCAAGGATTACCATCTCTCCGACGAAGGATTGATCAAGCAGACGCAGCAGCGCGTTCTGCGCCGCGTCGTGCCGGAAATCCTCAAAGTGCACCAGTTCCGGGTGACCCGCATGGAGCGCTATCTGGTCGGCTGCTATTCGGCCGAGGATGGCGGACATTTCAATTCGCATCGCGACAACACGACAAGCGGCACGGCGCATCGGCGCTTCGCCGTGTCGATCAACCTCAACGACGATTTCGACGGCGGCGAGGTCGGCTTTCCCGAATATGGCCCGAAACGCTACAAGGCTCCGCCCGGCGGCGCCGTGGTGTTCTCCTGCTCGCTCCTGCATTCGGTGTCGCGGGTGACGCGCGGCAGCCGCTATGCGTTCCTGCCATTCCTCTATGACGATGCTGCGGCGAAGATCCGTGAGGAGAACAACAAGTTTCTGGCGGAAGGTGTCGGCAAATATGCAGCGGAGAAGGCAGGATAGGGCTCAGCGGGTGCGGTCGACTTTCATGATCGCCCGGAAATGCCGAGCGAATTCCCTGACGATCGGCAGGAAATAAGGCTTGCTGAATTGGCCGAGCGGTTCCTGGTCCGCCAGATAATAGGACTTGCCGAGCACATCCGTGTTGGCTTCATCAAGCATGAGCCACAGCCTCATCGCCGGATCGAGGCCGGCGCGGCGCTTTTCGATTTCCGGGATTTCGGCTGCATGGCGTGCTGCTTCCGGCATCTTTGACGTGATCGGAATGATGACGATCGTTTCGAGGCCATCTATGCGGCCGATACGAAGCGCAACGGCCACCGGCCGATCCTTCCGCCCCTCTGTTTCTCCTCTATCTGCCTGCTGTTTCCAGAGATAGGGATAGCGGAATACGGCACCAGTGATCAGAGATTCGAAGGCCATCCGCGTCAGTCTTCACTGTTTGCATAGGCTTCGACGGCCTCTTCGATCTTCGCCATCAATTCGTCGTCAATGGTTTCCGGCGTTAGCACTTGCCGATGATCCGCATATTCCTTGAGCCGCTCGTAGTCCTCGACATTCAGCAGCACGAAGCGCGGTTTGTTGCGCTGCGTGATGGTGACAGGATGGCGCATGGCTTCGGCGATGATGTCGCCGGATTTGCGGGACAGGTCGCTGGTGGTGAAAACGGGCTTGCGCATGAGGGAAACTCCAGGAATGCTGTAATATACAGCATTCCCAGATTTCCTGCAATCGACCTACTGCTCCTGTTCGACGCTGACGCTGACCAGGATCATTTCCGGCGCCGTGCCGAGCCGCATGCCGGAGACGGGTGAGGCGTCGGTGTAGTCGAGACCTGAGGCAATGCGGACATATCGGCCATCTGGGCAGATTTCATTGGTCGGATCGAAGCCGACCCAGCCGAGACCCGGCACATGCGCCTCCGCCCAGGCATGGCTTGCGGCGCCCATCTCATTGCCGTCGAGCATGTAGCCGGAGACATAGCGGGCGGCGAGGCCGAGCTGTCGTGCTGCCGAGACGAAAATATGGGCATGATCCTGGCAGACGCCCACCTTTTGCTCCAGCGCCTGTTCGGCGGTGGTTTCCGGTGTCGTGACGTCCTTGCGGTATTCGACCGTTTCGTGAATGGCGCTCATCAGCGCATGCATCCGGGCGAGTTCGCCGTCGCCTTCGACGGATTTCGCCAGTTCCTTGATGAGCTTGCCCGCCTTTGTCAGCGGCGTTTCGCGATGATAGAGCCACAGCGGCACATGGCCGAGATGGGGGCCGAAGACGCCGTTGCGCTCCTCGGTCTCGACCTCGCCCGAAGCCATGATGCGGATGCTGGTTTCGCCGCCGGAAATGCTGACCAGTTCGACGCGATTGCCGAAATGGTCGTCATAGCTCGCCTCCTGGCTGGCGCCGTTGACCAGCGTCTGCCATTGCAACACCTTCTGCCCTGGCCAATCCTTGGGGGTCAGCCTGAGGCGTTGAAGCGCGAACTCCACCGGTTCCTCGTAGCTGTATTCTGTCATATGGCTGATTTTCAAACGCATGTGTCAACTCACGTGTAGAACCGGTAGCCATCGGTGATTTCGGTGGCGAGCTTGTCGTTCAACAGCATGAAATCCTCGAGGAATTCATGCAGGCCGCGTTCCATGATCGCGTCGATCGAGGTCGTCAGCAGCATGTTGCGCGTGCGCGCCGCCGTGTCATGCGCGGCGATCTGGCCGCCATAGTCGCGGGCGAGATGAGCGAGATTGCTGTTGAGGGTTTCGTAGCAGAAGGCCAGCGAACGTGGCATGCGCCGGTTCAGGATGAGAAAATGGGCAATGTTGGCCGGTTTGTATTCGCCGTCATAGACCCAGGAATAAGAACGATGCGCCGACACCGAGCGCAGGATCGACTGCCAGTGGAAGTTGTCCATGGAGGCGCCGACATGCAAGAGCGACGGTAGCAGCACATAGTATTTGACGTCGAGAATGCGGGCGGTGTTGTCGGCGCGCTCCATGAACGAGCCGAGCATGGCGAAATTATAAAGCTCGTCGCGCAGCTGCGTGCCGGAAAAGGTGCCGCGCATCAGCGCTGTGCGGCGCTTGATCGCCTCGATCACATCCACCACGGTCGCATGCGTGACGCGCTTGGCCAGCAATTGCCTGATTTCCAGCCAGCTTTCGTTGATCGTCTCCCAGCTCTCACGGGTCAGAGCCGTGCGCACCATCCGGGCATTGTTGCGCCCATATTCCATGCAGTTGATGATCGAGGACGGGTTGGACTTGTCGCGCAGCAGGAAATCGAGTGCTTCCGTGCTGGTGACGGCTCTCTCGCCATAGAGTTCGCGGACGCCGGCGCTCTGCAGCACGCCGTCCCAGTCTTCGTCGGTCGCCACCGAGCGGATCAGCGACATGCGGAAGCCGGCATCGATCAGGCGCGCGGTGTTTTCGGTGCGCTCCAGGTAGCGCGACATCCAGAATAGGCCTTGGGCTGTTCTTCCGAGCATATCAGTCCTCCAGCACCCAGGTGTCCTTGGTGCCGCCGCCCTGGCTGGAATTGACCACCAGCGAGCCCTCCTTCAGCGCCACGCGGGTCAACCCGCCGGGAATGATATGCACCTTGTCGGAGACCAGCACATAGGGACGCAGGTCGACATGCCGGGGCGCGATGCCCTTCTTGACCATGATCGGCACGGTCGACAGCGACAGCGTCGGCTGGGCGATGTAGTTGGCCGGCTTAGCCTTCAGTTTTTCGGCGAAATCGGCGATCTCCTTCTTCGTCGAGGTCGGGCCGACCAGCATGCCGTAACCGCCAGAGCCGTGCACCTCTTTGACCACAAGATCGGGCAGATTGTCGAGCACGTAGCGGAGGCTGCCAGATTCCGAGCAGCGCCAAGTCGGCACGTTTTCCAGGATCGCCTTGCGGCCGGTATAGAATTCGACGATCTCAGGCATATAGGAATAGATCGCCTTGTCGTCGGAAATACCGGTTCCGGGCGCGTTGGCGATGGTGATGTTGCCGGCGCGGTAGACATCCATGATGCCGGCGATGCCAAGTGCTGAATCCGGCCGGAAGGTGAGTGGATCAAGGAAATCGTCATCGACGCGGCGATAGAGCACGTCGATCGGCTCGTAGCCGAGCGTGGTGCGCATGCAGACCTTGCCGTTCATCACACGCAGGTCGGAGCCCTCGACGAGCTCGGCGCCCATCTGATCAGCGAGGAAGGCGTGTTCATAGAAGGCCGAATTGAAGATGCCGGGGGTCAGCACGGCGACGCGCGGCTTGCCCTTGCAGCCGGGCGGGGCGAGATGGTCGAGGCTCTTGCGCAACTGCTTCGGATAATCCTCGACCGGCCGCACACGGACGCGATGGAAGAGTTCCGGAAACATCTGCATCATCGTCTCCCGGTCTTCCAGCATGTAGGAGACGCCGGACGGGGTGCGGGCATTGTCTTCCAGAACGTAGAACTGGTCTTCGCCGGTGCGGACGATATCGGTGCCGATAATGTGGGTGTAGACGCCGCCGGGCGGCTTCATGCCGATCATCTGCGGCAGGAAGGCGGAATTCTTTTCGATCAGTTCACGGGGGACGCGGCCGGCACGGATGATTTCCTGCTTGTGATAGATGTCTTCGAGGAAGGCGTTGAGCGCCAGCACGCGCTGTTCGATGCCCTGCGCGAGTTTTCGCCATTCCGAACCGGAAATGATGCGGGGGATGAGGTCGAAGGGAATGATCTTTTCGGCTGCATCCTCGTGGCCGTAGACGGCGAAGGTGATGCCTGTCTTGCGGAAAATATTCTCCGCGTCCCGCGCCTTCCCCGTGAGATAGCTGGGCTCCTGTTCGTTAAACCACTCGTAATATTTCCTGTAAGGCTCCCGCGGACTGCCATCCACGTTGATCATTTCGTCAAATGCCAAATCACCGTTCCCCATTTTTATGAAAACATTTGAAACCAATGTTCGCTGCAATGCAAGAAGCATGCTCGATGGCATAAGAGGAAATTTGCTTAGGTCGATTCACTGCCATGGGGCGAAATAGAGCGTTGACTCCAAGGCATGTGCGCCGATGCTATTTGATCGGATGCTAAATCGTGAAATAATCGTGGCGCGGCAGTCATGCTGATCCAGTCCGGACGGCATGGCGTAGAAGGGGTATGAATGGTCCAGAAAGGCGGCAGCCGCACAGTCCCGGATTTCGCAGCGCCCAGGCGTCCTATATGGTAAACGCGGGGGAGCGTAGTCTCGTACTGTTGCCAGAGGAGCTTCTGCTTCTCCTGCGTCGAGTTGCGGAACTCCGCGACCGGCAGGCTTTCGCATCGCTGTTCCGCTTTTATGCCCCGCGACTGAAATCTTTCCTGCTCAAACAGGGCTTTTCCGATACTGAGAGCGAGGACCTCGTTCAGGAGACCATGCTCAATCTATGGCGCAAGGCGGAGAGTTTCGATGCCGCGAGAGCCGGTGTGTCGACCTGGATTTTTACCATTGCCCGCAACTGCGGTATCGATCGGCGCAGGCGCACGGGCAAGGTTGTCGCTGTTCCAGTCGAAGGCGATCTCGATGAACCCGATCCGGATCCGTCTGTCGAACAACAGATCATCGTGCGCGAAAATGAGGCGGCGGTGCGTGCGGCGCTCGGTCGCTTGCCCGAAGAGCAGGCAGCGGTTATCCGGCTTTCCTACTTTTCCGATAATCCGCAGGTGGAAATCGCCCGGGTGCTGAATATTCCGCTCGGCACGGTGAAATCGCGCGTCAGGCTCGCTTTGCAGCGGCTGCGCCAGATGATGGAAGACGGTTAGTCATGGCCATCACCCATCTCGCAAGCGACACGCTGCTTCTGGACTACGCGACCGGCCGCTTAAGCCCGGCGCCGGCGCTTGTCGTCGCTACCCACCTGGCGATGACGGAAGAGAGTGCTGACCGTCTCTCTSATCTAGAAGCCGTCGGCGGCGCATTGCTCGATGCAGAGAGTATGGCCGATGTCACTCCCGACCTGTTCGAGCGGATGTTGGCGCGGCTGGAAGAGCCGGGGCCGGCGTCAGAACGCCTCGTGCCGCGCGACCATTCAGGCCTCGATATGGGCGTCGAACTGCCGGCGCCCTTGGCTACACGCAAGATCGGCAAATGGCGGACGGTGGCGCCTGGCGTGCGGTTTGCCACTGTCGATGTCTCGGAGGATCAGGCCTACAAGGTCGTTCTGCTGCGTGTCGGGCCGAACAGAGGCCTGCCGCAGCACGGACATGACGGCAGCGAACTGACCGTGATTCTCAAAGGCCATTTCAGCGATGAAGGCGGCGTCTATGGCCCTGGCGATATCCAGGAAGAGGATGGAGACTCCAGCCACCAGCCGATGGTCGGTCCCGAAGGTGAATGCATCTGCGTCACCGCCATCGAGGGTCATCTGGTGCCGGAAGGTTGGATTGCGCGGATATTGATGCGGGCGTTTGGGTTCTGAGCGAATTCGGTCGCTGGCAGTCTGAGTTAGATAGCGAATAGTTAGTTGTCGGTGGTCTCCACCGTGTGGACATGCGATTATTGCAAACTCCAAAAAACTATTCGCTATCCGCGCTTCCGATTACCCGCCACTTGCCGTCCCCAATACTTTCGTCTTGATCGGCAAATGGTCCGACGCAACCCGCGCCAGCGACGAGTCATGCACGACTACGCTGTCGATCAGTCCGGCGCGGTCAGCGATGATCCGGTCCAGTGCCAGGAAAGGCAGGCGGGAGGGGAAACTGGCCACGGCGGCCGGCAGGCCGCCGAAGGCGGTGCGGAAGGAGTTGAGCGGCGATTGTTCTCCCATTCGCCATTCGTTGAAATCGCCGAGCAGCAGTGTCGGCCGTGCAGTGTGCTTCTTCATGATGTCGAGCAGCCGTTCGGCTTGTTGCTGACGGGATCTGCGCAACAGGCCGAGATGGGCGGCGATGATACGCAGCGCGGGGCCGCCGTCGAGGTCGATATCGGCGAGCAGCGCGCCGCGCGGCTCGAGCCCCGGCAGTTGGAATTCATGCGTGGCACTGACCATGTCCTTGCGCACCATGACGATATTGCCATGCCAGCCATGGGCGGCCGAGGTTTTGGAGAGCGGTACGGGCACGAGGCCGCACTCATGGTCGAGCCGCGAAAGGTTGAGCAGGCCCTTGCGTTCACCGAAGCGGGTGTCGACCTCCTGCAGCGCGATAATGTCAGGGCCGATCTCGCGGATCACCTCGACGATGCGGTCCGGATCACGCTTGCCGTCGGTGCCAACGCATTTGTGGATGTTGTAGGAGGCGACGATCAGGTCGCCGTGCGCCTTCTGCATCTGGCTGGGTGCCGAGGGCCGCGAACGCATGTTTCGGATCGCCGTGAGGATCATGGTGCCACCTCTTTCCTCTAACTTATGACGTGGCTTTCGGTTCACAAATAGGGTGAGCCGAGCCAGATGAATTTTTCGAGCAGCCTGAGCGGAAAGGGCCGCTTGTGGATATCGATCAACGTCACCTCCCGGCTGGCGGCGATCGCATGATCTATGCGCTCTGCGACCGCCGCGGCAAAGCTGCAGTCGAGGATCTCGAGGTCGACTTCGAAATTCAGTCGCAGCGAGCGCGGGTCGAGATTGCTGGAGCCGACATAGGACCATTGTCCATCGATGGTCAAAAGTTTGGAATGGTTGAATGTGCCGGCCACCCGCCAGATATGGCAGCCGTGCCTGAGCACCTGGTCGAACTGGGCGGTCATGGCGAAATCGACGAGCCTAAGGTTGTTTTCGAGCGGCACGACGATGTCGATGCGGACGCCGCGTTGCGCCGCTGTCACAATGGCGCTCACCAGTTCGCGGTCCGGCAGGAAATAGGGCGACATGATGCGGATGGAATGATGGGCAACCGAAAAAGCACCCATCAGCATCTTGTGGTTTGTCTCCAGGCTGGCATCGGGGCCGGAGGAAACGACCCGGATATAGGTCGGCTCAGGCTTGTCGGCCTTCGGCAACTGGCAGACAGCCGGCTCGATCTGCTCGCCGGAGGCAAAATGCCAGTCCTCGGCCGCCACCGCGTGGAGATCGGCAACCGCCGGGCCGATCACCTTGAAATGCGTGTCGACGGCGGTGTGGTCTCCGGTGAATTCGCGGGCGAAGCCTTTGCGGATATTCATGCCGCCGGTGAAGGCGATCGTGCCATCGATGACGATGATCTTGCGGTGTGTGCGAAGATTGGCATAGGGCAGTCTCAACCCGACGATGACATTGCCGTTGAAGGTTCGGGCGTTCAGACCGTGGTCGCGAAAATAGCGCACGATGCTGGGGACGGTATAGCGGGCGCCGACAGCGTCGATCAGCACCCGCACGGCCACGCCCCGATCGCGGGCGCTTAGCAGACGGTCGGCGACGCGCTGCCCCAGTTCGTCGGAATCGAAGATATAGCTTTCGAGGATGATGCTCTCTTTGGCGGCGTCGATGGCGGCGCAAATCTCAGCATAGGCTTCGTCGCCGGTTTCGAGCAGCGTCACCGCGTTGCCGGTGGTCATTAAAAAGCGGGCGACGGTATCGCCCAGCACGTTGAGTGCGCGAAAATGACGACCGAATTCAGCAGCGACGGTTTCGCGGTCGAGCGCGTGCCTGCTCGACTGTTTTTCCAGCGTGCGCCATCCGGCGCGGCGCGTGGCGAGCGCGGTGTGGCGGATGCGGTTGATGCCGGCGACCATGTAAACGAATGCGCCGATCAGCGGCGAGAAGACGATGACGCCCACCCAACCGGTCGCGGCGCGCACGTCTTCCTTGGTCATCACCGCATGCGATGCCGCGACAGCACCGACGGCCACGGAGAGCGGCAAGAAAATATAAGGCCAATATTGCCTGATGACGTCAAACATACGCGCCCCGGGCGACTCGGAAATCTCCGGGAATGGTGAGACATGGCAGCGTCAGTTGCAACCTCGCAATTCTCCGATGCGGGCGACCCCGTCTGATCACCGACCGATGAAAACGCAAAACCGCAACGAAAGTTACATTGGAGACTTGTCAATTGATATTCCGCAGCTATATTGAGAATAATTCTCAATAGCAGAATGGAAACCGGATGGACGCGAATACGAACTGGAGTGCGCAAGGATGGAGGACGGATCGCGGCGACGCGCCGCTCGCCGACGTTCACCGCACAATCGTGGTCGCGAAGGGAAAATCCCGGCTCCGCCGCATGCTCGCCTTCATGGGTCCAGGCTACATGGTCGCGGTCGGCTATATGGATCCGGGCAACTGGGCGACCTCGCTGGCCGGCGGCTCCAAGTTCGGCTATACGCTGCTTTCCGTTGCGATGATTTCCAATATCATCGCGGTCATCCTGCAGTCGCTGACGGCGCGGCTTGCCATCGCTTCGGGCCGCGATCTGGCACAGGCCTGCCGCGACGCCTTCCCGAAGCCCGTGTCCTATGTGCTCTGGGCGATGGCGGAACTGGCGATCATCGCCACCGACATTGCCGAGGTGATCGGTACAGCGATCGGCCTCAACCTGATTTTCGGTATTCCGCTCGAAATCGGCGTGATCATCACCGCTCTCGATGTCTTCCTGATTCTTTACCTGCAGAAGCTTGGTTTTCGTTGGATCGAAGCCTTCGTCATGACGCTTCTGGGTGTCATTGCGGTCTGTTTTAGCGTGCAGATTGCCATGGCCGATCCTGCCTGGGGCGAGGTCATCCGCGGGTTCGCACCGACGACTGAGATCCTGAAGAATCCCGAGATGCTCTATCTGGCGCTGGGTATCCTCGGCGCCACTGTCATGCCGCACAATCTCTATCTCCATTCCGGCATCGTGCTGACGCGTGATTTCGGCGAAACGGCCGAGGAGAAGAAGAGCGCGCTCACCTATGCGACAATCGACTCCACCATAGCGCTGACGTTCGCGCTGGTGATCAATGCCGCAATCCTCATCCTCGCTGCTGCTGCCTTCCACACGACGGGGCGGACGGATGTGGCCGAACTCGGCCAGGCGCATTCGCTGCTGTCGCCGCTGCTCGGTTTTGCCGTGGCGCCGGTGCTGTTCGGCATTGCGCTGCTCGCCTGCGGCGTCAATTCGACTGTGACCGCGACGCTTGCCGGCCAGATCGTCATGGAAGGTTTCCTGCAGTTCAAGCTGGCGCCCTGGATAAGACGGCTGATTACCCGCGCCATCGCCATCGTGCCTGCGGCGGTCGTCACCATCTGGTATGGCGAGAGCGGCACCGGCAAGCTGCTCATCCTGTCGCAGGTGGTGCTGAGCCTGCAGCTCTCCTTCGCCGTGTTCCCGTTGGTAATGTTCACCGCAAGCAAGGCGAAGATGGGTGAACTGGTGTCGCCGCGCTGGTTGACCGCGGTTTCCTATGTGATCGCGGTGTTCATCGCAGGGCTGAACATCAAGCTGCTCTATGACGTGATGATGGGTGCGTAAGCATCCCGTCCATGGAGCGCCTAAAGCATCTTGTGCATGTGGACGATGACGCCGCCTTTATAGGCTTCCTGCCGATCGATCGTATAGCCGAGGTGGGAATACAGCTGGATGTTTTCGGCGAATGCCTTGTTGGTATAGAGCCGAATTTCCCGATAGCCGAGGGCGGTCGCGCATTCTTCGGCGTGACCGGCGAGCAGGCGGCCATAGCCTCTGCCCTGGAAGCCAGGCGCCACCGCCAGGTTTTCGATCATCAGGTGATCGACATTCTCGATCATTTCGACGAGAGCCACGTATTCGTCGCCGACCATGAGAAGGTCGATCAGATGTTCCCGGACGGCACTGTCATAGTCGGCGAGCATCGGGATCGGCTCCCGGCCGATAACCGGCACCCATTTCGCATAGGCCAGCCGCGTCAATTCCCGAACCGTACCCGCGTCTGCCGGTCTGGCTCGAGTGATTTGCGGTTCGGTGTCGATGATATGCATCTGTTGCACTCTTCGTCGCTCCGGCTTCGTCGCCTCATTCAACGAAAAACCCAGAAGCAAGCTTCCGGGTTTTTTTGAGGCGTCAGGCCGGATTGATCCGGGTCGCAACATTCAGTCGGGCACGGTCGGGCCGATCAGCCCTTTCGGGCGGCGCGGCGCTGGCCGCCATTGCCGCCGGAACGGTTGTCGTTGCGATTGCCGCCGTGGAACGGCTTATTGCCGCTGGCGGGGCGCGCATTGGCATTCGGCTGGCCGTTCGCATTCGGCTTACGGGCCGGGCGTGCTTCGGCCGAGCTTTCCCCGCCCAGATTGCGGTCGTCGGCAAAGCCTGCGTGACGCGCGGGCGAATGGCGGTTTGCATCGTTTCGCTTGGCGTCGGCATGGTTACGGTTGCCGCGATGGTCGGCATGGGCCGGACGGTCATTGCGTTGCGGACGATCGCCACGTGGCCGCTCTTCGCCGCGCGCCGGGCGATCGGCTTGCAAGGAATGATCCGGACGGGCGGTGCGTTCGGCCTGGGCATGCGCCGGACGATCGGTATGCTCGGGACGCGGGCCACGTGCGGGCCGTTCGCCACGAGGCTGCTGTTCGCCGCGTGCGGGACGATTGCCCTGGTGCTGATGACGTTGGCCGCCATTGCCGCGGTGGTCTCGCCGTTCGTCATCACGGCGCTCACTGCGAACCGGCCGGAACTCGCCGCCGGACAATTCCTCGACCTCGGCAAAGCTCGATTGCAGGCGTGGGCGTCGGTCTTCGCCGCGTTGGCGATTTTCCTGTTCCTGGCGCACGTTTTCCTGCTTGTCGGCGACGCGCTGTTGCTGTTGCTCGCGCTCTTCGCGCGGGCCGCGGCTGTCGGGACGACGGCCGCGATGGCCTTCGCCGCCGACGGCTTTCTGCTTGCCCTGCCAACCCGGCCGTTCGCCGGAGGCCACGGGGATCGGCATGCCCAAAAGCTTCTCGATGTCATAGAGCAGCTTGATATCCTCAGGACCGCAGAAGGCGATGGCGACACCGTCGCGGCCGGCGCGGGCGGTGCGGCCGATGCGGTGGACATAGGTGTCCGGCACGTGCGGCAGGTCGTAGTTATAGACATAGCTGATACCGGGAACGTCGATGCCGCGCGCGGCGACGTCGGTCGCGACGAGGATTTGGATATCACCGTCACGGAAACCTTTGAGCGCGCGGTCGCGCTGACCCTGGCTCTTGTTGCCGTGGATGGAGGCGACGTTGAGGCCGGTGTGGTCGAGATGCTTCATCAGTTTCTCGGCGCCATGCTTGGTCTTGCAGAACACCAGCGACAGGCCGTCGGCATTCTTCTTGAGCTCGTCCTTGAGGAGTTGCGACTTGTGGTCGCGGCCGAGCACGAAGTGGACGCGCTGCTCGACCTTGTCGGCGGTCTTGCCCGGGGGGGTGACGGCGACTTCGACCGGATCGGTCAGGTAATCCTGAGCCAGTTCGGCGATCGCCTGCGGCATGGTGGCGGAGAAGAGCATGGTCTGGCGACGCTTCGGCACCATTTTCACGATCTTCTTCAGGTCGTGAATGAAGCCGAGGTCGAGCATCTGGTCGGCCTCATCGAGCACGAGATAACGGGTGGCGGTGAGGTTGAGTGCCCTGCGGTCGCAGAGGTCGAGCAGGCGACCCGGCGTGGCGACGAGGATGTCGATGCCCTTTTCGAGTATTTTCGACTGGACATTGATCGACGCCCCACCCACCACTGTGGTGATCTTGAGCGGCGATTTGCGCGTGAAGACCTTCAGGCTTTCAGCGATCTGGTTTACCAGTTCGCGGGTAGGGGCAAGGATAAGGGCGCGGCAGGATTTCGGATCGGGGCTCGCGCCTTCCTTGATCAGGCGGGCGATGATCGGCAGGCCGAAGCCGAGTGTCTTGCCGGTGCCGGTCTGGGCGAGACCGATCAGGTCGCGGCCTTCGAGGAGATGCGGGATGGCTTGCGCCTGGATGGGGGTTGGCGTCTCGAAGCTATTGGCTGAGAGCGTGTTCAACAGATATTGAGAGAGGCCGAGCGTTTCAAAGCTGGTCACTATTGGACTACCTTTCGGGGTGCCAAACGGGTCCGCCGGAAGAGCATCATTGCCTTCCGGTTCGTCTGGCCCAAGAACCCCGCGTGAAATGGGAACTTGCATGTTTCTGGATTAAGCTTTCCGGCGCATTCGCACTCTGTATAAGGGTGCTCACAAACCGCGCTTCGACCTCTTCAACTGGCGACGTCCATCATCGCACGGGCAGCTCACGCGGCGCCCTTCGAGGGGAAAGCTGCCGCTCATGTCGTTTATTTGCCTTGAAAAGTCAAGGGGCTCTGTTCGCAGTTGCGAAATAAACCTTACCAGAGATTCTTGCCGTCGATGACGGTGACCGGCACCGCGTCGAGGTCGAAATCGTCGAAGATGCGGGCGTTGACCGCAACCCGCAGGTTTTCGAAGTTCGGCTCGCCGGTAGACCAATCCGGCGACTCGGTAAAGGTCGTGCAGCCGCAGTTCGGGCAGAAGTTATGGGCGACGAGCTTGGTCTGCCAACGATAGGTGACGACCTCGTCGCGTGAGGTCAGAAGGTTGAACTGATCGGTTGGATAATAAGCCCAGAGCGCGCCGCGCTTGGAGCAGATGCTGCAGGTGCAGCGGGTCACAGAGGAGGGCGCTTCCGTGACTTCGAACTTGGTGGCGCCGCAATGGCAGCTTCCCTTGAGCATTATACCAGCCTCCATGTTATTTCGTGCAATGCAGTCTTCTGACCGCCGGCTCGATCATCCGGCGCTCAAATCAACTTACCACAGGCTCTTGCCATCAATAACGGTGACCGGCACGCGATCAATGTCGAAAGCATCGAAAAGCCGCGCATTGACCGCAATCCGCGGATGGTCGAAATCCGGCTCGCCGTCCACCCAGTCCGGCATCTCGGTATAAGCGCCGCAGCCACATTTCGGGCACGAGTTGAGCCGGATGGCCTCCGTTCGCCGGCGGTCGGGGGCCGAATTTTCCGTCGGCGTCAGCAGGGAGAACTGCTCCGGCGTATAGTACGCCCAGAGCGTTCCGCGCTTTGTGCAGATGCTGCAGGTGCAGCGGGTCAGGGTTCGCGGCACTTCGGTGACTTCGAATCGCGTCGCGCCGCAATGGCAACTGCCTCTCAGTCTCATCACGTCTCTCCTCTATGGCTGATGTAACCATAGCGCCAGATGGTGACAAAAACTGGCAGTGGCGATCAGAAGTCGGTCGGCACGCCACCTTCAGCTTTGCGCTTGGCGACGAAGGCGTCGAGTTCTTCCTCAACCGCGGGATCGATCGGCGGGCGCTCGTAATGGGCAAGCGTTTCCTTATAGACCTTGTTGGCGCGTTCGAAGGCGGTCGGGCTGCCGGCTTCGACCCAGGTCTCATTGTTGCGCCAGTCGGAGATGATCGGCGAATAGAAAGCGTTCTCGTAGCGCGCCAGCGTGTGCGCCGTGCCGAAGAAATGGCCGCCGGGGCCAACGTCGCGGATGGCGTCCAGCGCCAGCGCATCGTCGGAGACGTCGAGCGGGCGGAGGAACTCGGCAATCATCTGCAAGAGGTCGATGTCGAGGATGAATTTTTCGAAAGAGGCAGTCAGGCCGCCTTCGGTCCAGCCGGCCGAATGCATGATGAAATTGCCGCCGCCTTCGATCACGCCCCAGAGCGAGAAGACGGATTCATAGGCCGCCTGGGCATCGACCGTGTTGGCGGCATTGGTGTTGGAGGTGCGGTAGGGGAAGCCGTAGCGGCGGGCGAGTTGGCCGCCGGCGATCACCGCTTTCATATATTCCGGCGTACCGAAGGCCGGGGCGCCGGTCTTCATGTCGACATTGGAGGTGAAGCCGCCATAGCCGGCCGGCGCGCCCTTGCGCACCATCTGGGTGAAGGCGATGCCGCAGAGCGCCTCGGCATTCTGCTGCACCAGCGCGCCTGCCACGGTCACCGGAGCCATGGCGCCGGCCAGCGTGAAGGGTGTGAGGATGACGGCCTGGCCTGTCGAGGACATTTCGATAATGCCCTGCAGCATCGGGCCGTCGAGGCGCAGCGGCGAAGAAGAATTGATAATGGTGAACAGCGACGGTTCGCGTTCCATCTGCTCCATGCTGATGCCGCGGCCGATGCGGGCCATTTCGATGGCGTCGGTGTTGCGTTGCTTACCCAGCGAATAGGCGTGGAACGGCTTGTCCGTCAGTTTGATCAGGTCAGAGATGCAGTCGAGATGGCGCACGGAGGCGTGAATGTCGACCGGCTCGACCGGATAACCCCCGGTGGCGTGAATGACATCATAGGCCTGCGACAGGCGCAGCAGGTCGCGATAGTCCTTCTGGTTGCCGGTGCGGCGTCCGCCCTGCAGGTCGGAGACGAAGGGGGCTGAGGCGACCGAGGCGAAGGCGAGATTGTTGCCGCCCATCTCGATATTGCGAGCCGGGTTGCGCGAGTGCAGGGTGAACTGCTTCGGCACCGAGGCGATCATTTCCATGATCAGGCCACGGTCGAAGCGGACGCGCTCCTTGCCGGGCGTGACATCGGCGCCGGCGGCCTTCATACGGTCGCGGGCTTCCGGCAACATGATGTCCATGCCGATCTCTTCGAGCACGGTCAGAGAGGCATTGTGGATCGCCTCGATCTGGTCGGCGGAGAGCAATTCTGTCTTCGGGCGGCTATTGGTGAGGTTGACGTAGGAGGAGCCACCCGCCTTGCGCACGCGCTCGGCGCCACGACCGCCCGAGCGGCGGCGACGGCCGCCATCGCCAACATTCTCTTCATGGATGGTCGCGGCCTGTGTACCCTCAGTGCTCATCTGCTGCTCGCCTGATCTCGATTTGTATAGACATAATCATAGCAAAATCGGCATTTGTCCAGGCCGATCAAAAGCGACACACGAGCTAAAATCATTGCCGCGAAAAGACAAGGTTCTATCCTGCCTGCGTCAACCTCGGATTCGCGGCTCTGAGCTATTTTCGAGCAAGCTTTGTATGGTTAACCGCTGGTTAAGTGAGCAATGCTAAGTTCGGTAGACCGACCACGCGCGCCTGCATTGCGGGAGAGTTTCTTGATTTACTACCGCGATCCTTTGCTGGATAAGATCTGCGATCGAATTTCCGATCTCAGCATGCCTGCCTTCATCAAGAACAGCGAACTGGTCTATGTCGCAGTCAATGACGCCTTTGCCCAGCTCTTCAATCTCCAGCCTTCCGACCTGATCGGTACGACCGGCGAAAGCACGGAACTCGAAGCCCTGCTCGATATCGAGGACAAGGAGCGCGCCTGCCTGGTGTTTGGCGAGGACCAGAAGACCGGTTTCGTCGACCCGTTCGGCAAGGGCCGTTTCCGGGTCGAGATGGAGCGCTTCACGCTCTCAGACGGCCAGACATTTCTCTATTGCATCTTTGGTGAGATGCGCATGCCTGACGGCCAGGGTCCCGGCCTGCCGCGCGAGGCCATGCGCTTAACCGAGCGGGCGGAGGCCGGCAACGGCAAGCCCGCAGCCATATCGTCGAACAGGATGAATGGCGCGAGCAAAATGAGCGGCGAGCTGGCCGAACATCTCATCGAGAGCCTGGTCGTCGGTGTCTGCATCTATGACGAAAATGACAGGCTCATTTATTTCAATGAGAAGCTTCGGGAATTCTATGTGCCGCTGATCGGCGAGCTTCAGTTGGGCATGTCGCTGCGCGACGTCCTGACAAGGCTTGCCGAGGATTGGCGCCGTGCCCACCCAGATGATGCTGAGATAAATGGCCAGACCTGGGACCGATGGGTCGATGAACGGATCGAAGCCCAGCGACTGCCGCATAGCGTCGATCTCATGCCGCTCTCCGATGGCAGGTGGGTTCAGTGCATCAACCGGCGCCTTCCGGACGGCACATTCATCGGCCTGCGCGTCGATGTCACGGACTTCAAACGCCAGGAGAATCTGCTCAAGCAGCGTATCGAGGAAGCGAGCCTGTATCGCGAACTTCTCGACCGGTTGCCGGTCGCAGCCTTTGCGCGCGGACCCGACCAAATACTAGCCTTCATCAACCGAGCCTATGTCAATCTGTTCGGCCGCTCGTTCGACCAGTTGATCGGCACGACCGAGGCTGAATTGCTAGGCGATTATGCCGAGGAGGTGTGGCTGGCCAATAACAACACGCTGGTCAATGGCAAGGAATATGAGCGGGAAGAGGAGACACCGGTTGCGGGCGGCCGGATCATCAGAACGATCGTCAAGACCGGCCGCCTGATCACCGAAAACAACACGCCCTATGTCGTGGGCACGTTGACGGATATATCGCCGATCCGGCAGCGCGAAATCCTGTTGCAGGAGGCCAACAGCAAGGCCGAAGCCGTTCGCCAGGATTTCGAGAACATCGTGTCGAGCGTCGATGTCGGGTTGATCGTACTCGACAAGGATTTGAACATTCTGCTGGTCAATGAAGCCTATCGCAAGCAGATATGGGGCAGGAATGAAGAGCATTGGGACGGCGACCTCGTCGGGCGCTCCTTCGCGGACCTCCTGACGAATTATTATCGTCACGCGGACAACCAGCCCATGGGATTCGAGGAACTCGAGAGCTATTGCCGGAGCCGCTTGGATGAAATCCGCTCCGGGACCGTCCTGGCGCGGGAGGTCGTTTCTCCTGACGGTACCGTGACACTCTATTCGGGCATCCAGCTTTCCGGCGGCAAGTTCTTGCTGTGCTACGTAGACGTGACCGAACTCCGCAGGCGCGACGTCGAGGTCGCGAAGACACGGGAGATGGCCGATCGTGCCCATCGCCTCGTGCGCAGCGCCACCGACACCATGCCGGAAGGCCTGATGGTGATTGAAGGCGAGGACATCGTCTTTGCCAATCCCGGCCTTGCCAATGTCCTCAACGTTCCGATCGAGCTTCTCGTTTCAGGTGGCCGCTGGGAAGATGTTTTCCGCGCCACGTCGCTGCAGAACGTGCAGAATGACGAGCCGACGATCGCCGACGGCGTTGCCCGCTTCCGCGAGGCGATAGCGGCAAGGAAGGACGTCTCCTATAATTTCCCGCTCAACGACGAACGCTGGGTGCATCTCGAAATGCGCACGCGCGAGGACGGCCAGAGCGTCATTCTCTGCAGCGACCAGACGACGACGATGCGCCGTGAGGCCGAACTCAAGCGGCTGATTGCCCGGGCAGAGGCGGCCGACCGGGCGAAATCGGAATTCCTCGCCAATATGAGCCTGGAAATCCGCACGCCGATGAACGGCATTCTCGGCATGGCCGAATTGCTGGCGAAGTCGCAACTCGACACGAGACAGAAGGCCTTCCTCGAAATCATCATGAAGTCGGGGCATGCGCTGCTCACCATCATCAACGACATCCTCGACTTTTCCAAGCTCGATGCCGGGCACATGCAGCTTCGTTATGCGCCGTTCGATCCTGCCGAGGCGCTGGAGGATGTCGCCTCGCTCTACGCGCCGAAGGCATCCGAGAAGGATGTCGAGCTTTTGGTTAAGCGCTCCGGCGACACCCCCGACATGATCATGGGAGATGCAGGCCGCTTCCGGCAGATCCTCACCAACCTGATCGGCAATGCGGTGAAATTCACCGAACAGGGTTTTATCTCCGTCAGCATCGGTGCGACCCTCGATCAGGCGGGCCAGGCTATCCTCACTGTGGTGGTCGAGGACACAGGCGTTGGTATCCCGGCGGAGAAACTGAAATCGATCTTCGAAAAATTCTCGCAACTGGAAATGTCGGGCAATCGCCGGGAAGGGTCGGGACTGGGCCTGGCGATCGCGCAGCGGCTTGCGGCCATCCAGGGCGGCGCCATTTCAGTGCACAGTTCCGAAGGCAGGGGCTCCATCTTCACCTTTACGATTCCGGTCCAGGTCGCCGCCGAACACAGCCGGCCGAGATCGCTGCCGGCGAATTTGGAAGGTGCCCGCGTGCTCTTCGTCGACGATCACACGATCGCGCGTGAGCATCTGATCAGCCATGCCGGCGAGTGGGGTTTCGAATGCGTGGGCGCCGCCGATGCGGCGACGGCGCTCTCCATTCTCGATGAGGCTGCTGCCAATGGCGTGCAGGTCGACGCTCTGGTGATCGATTGCCAGATGCCGCATGTGTCCGGTGCCGAGATGGCGCATCGCATCCGCAATGACCCGCGCTTCGAGGCGATCGCCGTCATCCTGATGACCGCGCAGGACATAGCGGCCTGCGAGAAGACGGTCGCCGGTATCCGGATCGAGGCCTATCTCGCCAAGCCAATTCGCATCCATTTGCTCAGGAACACTTTGGTCGACGTCATCCGCTCGGCCCGCGCCGATGCCGCACTGCCAAAGCAGACTGTCGTCAGCCTGCCGTTGCAGGCGATGAGCGACGTGATGGAACGCGAGCCGGCTGTGGCATCGGCCGAAGCACCAGCATCGCGGCCGGGCAAGGCGGCAATTGCCGACCGGCCCTATGTGCTGCTCGCCGAGGATAACGAGGTCAACCAGATCTTCTTCTCGCAGATCCTGGAAACCGCCGGGATGCCCTATCTATTGGTCAATAATGGCGAGGCGGCGGTCAGCGCCTGGCAGCGCGCAACGCCGGCGATCATACTCATGGATACCCGCATGCCGGTGCTCGACGGTTTCGAGGCGACGCGGATGATCCGGGCGATCGAGGCGATGACCGGCCAGCACACGCCAATCGTCGGGATTGTCAGCCATTCACAGGAAGGCGACGCCGGCCAGTGCATTGAGGCCGGCATGAATGACCATATCGCCAAGCCGGTCACGCCTGAACGGTTGGAACAGAAGATCCACCAATGGGCCGCGCATGATTTTCATGCGCCGGGCGCCACCCTCTATCTCGCCTGAGGTATCGCGGCGCCGCTGGAATTCCAGTCTGCTTCACGATAGAAGTCAGGTCTGATCGGCAGGGGGCACAGCATGGCGCTTTTCATCATCGGACTGGTTCTTTTTCTCGGCATCCATCTCGTTCGGGTCGTGGCGCCTGGCATGCGCCTGCGCATGATCGCCGCCCTGGGCGATGGCCCCTATCGCGGCGTCTATTCGGTGGCGGTCATTCTGTCGCTCTGTCTCTTGATCTACGGTTTTGGCATCGCCCGTCAGGAGACGGGCATGCTCTATGATCCGCCGATCTTCCTGCGCCATATCACGCTGCTGCTGATGCTGATCGCATTCATCGTCTTCGCCGCCGGCTTCCTGCCGTCGGGCTATATCGGCACCTATGCGAAGCATCCTCAGGTGTTGGGCGTGAAGATCTGGGCATTTGCCCATCTGCTCGCCAATGGCGGGACAGCCGAGGTGATCCTGTTTGCATCCTTCCTCGCTTGGGGTGTGATCATGCGGATTTCCTACAAACGCCGCGCCCGCAATGGCGAGATTGCCGAACGTCGCTATCAGTCCTGGACCTATGACCTCGCGGCGATTGCCATCGGCGTCATGCTTTACGGACTGTTCTTCTGGAAGCTGCATCAATGGCTGATCGGGCTGCCGATCATGGTCATGTGAGATTCTGGGATTTCCCCCTTACATTGACCACAAAATCGGGTAGAAGCGGCAATTCCACTCGGTGCCCGCGTTGCGACGGAACATGCCATGACAATGATGAATGACAATGACAGCTTCATCCGCGAGGTGAACGAAGAACTGCGTTCCGAGCAGATGAAGAACATCTGGAAGCGGTTTGGGCCGATCATCATCGGCGCCGCCGTCGTCGTCGTGCTTGGCGTGGCGGGCTCTTCGCTTTATCAGTGGTGGCAGGGTTCGCAGGCTTCGGCCTCGGGCGACCGGTTCCTCTCGGCGCTCAAGGATGCCGACCAGAACCGTAAGGATCAGGCGACCAAGGAACTGGAACTGCTCACCAAGGACGGTTTCGGCTCTTATCCGGTGCTCGCCCGCCTGCGGCTGGCGGCGTTGAAGGCCGAAAAGGGCGATACCGCTGCGGCGGTCTCCGACTTCTCCGCCCTCGGTGGCGATGAGGCCGTTCCGACCGCGGTGCGCAACGCCGCGCGGTTGCGCGCGGCCTGGCTGCTGGTCGATACCGGCAACTATGACCAGGTCGCCAAGCAGGTCGAGGAACTCGCCGTGCCGTCGTCGGCTGTGCGCCACAGCGCTCGCGAAGTGCTCGGCCTCGCCGCCTGGAAGGCTGGCGACTACGCCAAGGCGCGCGACTGGTTCCAACTGATCGTCGACGATGCGGAGGCGCCGAACGGTGCCGCGCAGCGTGCCCGCATCATGCTCGCCCTCATCACAGCCAGCGGCAAGCTGTCGACCACTTGACGGCCGCAGCCCTTTTGACGACCCGGAGCGCTTCATGACCTTTACCGTGGCTATTGTCGGGCGCCCCAATGTCGGCAAGTCGACGCTGTTCAACCGGCTGGTCGGCAAGAAGCTGGCGCTCGTCGACGACACGCCGGGCGTGACCCGCGATCGTCGGCCGGGCGACGCCAAGCTCGTCGACCTGAAATTCCGCATCATCGACACCGCCGGCCTCGAAGAGGCGCACGAGGATACGCTCGAAGGCCGCATGCGGGCGCAGACGGAAGCGGCGATCGACGAAGCGGACCTCTCGCTTTTCGTTGTCGACGCCAAGATGGGGCTGACGCCGCTCGACAACACGCTCGGCGAAATGCTGCGGCGGCGCGGCAAGCCCGTCGTGCTGGTCGCCAACAAATCCGAAGCACGCGGCTCCGATGCCGGCTTCTACGATGCCTATTCGCTGGGGCTTGGCGAGCCTTGCCCGATCTCCGCCGAGCACGGTGAAGGCATGCTCGACCTGCGCGACGCGATCGTCGCGGCGATCGGCGAAGACAAGGCCTTCGAGGACGAGGACGTCGCCGAAACCAACGTGGCGCTGGCGCCCGAACCGGAACTCGACGAGAATGGCGAAGAGATCGAGCCGGTCTATGATGAGACCAAGCCGCTGCGCATTGCCGTCGTCGGCCGTCCGAATGCCGGCAAGTCGACGCTGATCAACCGTTTCCTCGGCGAGGACCGTCTGCTGACCGGCCCGGAGGCCGGCATCACCCGCGACTCCATCTCCGTTGAATGGGACTGGCGTGGTCGCACGGTGAAAATGTTCGATACCGCCGGCATGCGCCGTCGCGCCAAGGTGACGGAAAAGCTTGAGAAGCTTTCGGTTGCCGATGCGCTGCGCGCCGTGCGTTTCGCCGAAACGGTGATCATCGTCTTCGACGCCACCATTCCTTTCGAAAAGCAGGATCTGCATATCGTCGATTTCGCTGTCCGAGAAGGCCGTGCCGTGGTGCTCGCCTTCAACAAGTGGGACCTGATCGAGGACCGGCAGAAGGTGCTTGCCGATCTGCGCGAAAAGACCGACCGGCTGCTGCCGCAGATCCGCGGCGTGCGCGCGGTGACCGTTTCCGGCCAGACTGGCGAGGGGCTCGACCGGCTGATGCAGGCCGTGGTCGACACCGACAAGATCTGGAACAAGCGCGTCTCCACCGCCAAGCTCAACCGTTGGCTCGAATTCCAGACCCAGGGCCATCCGCCACCGGCCGTCTCCGGCCGCCGGGTCAAGCTCAAATACATGACACAGGTGAAGGCGCGTCCGCCGGGTTTCATCATTTCCTGCTCACGGCCGGAAGCGTTGCCGGAGAGCTATACGCGCTATCTGATCAATGGCTTGCGCGATGATTTCGGGCTGATCGGCGTGCCGATCCGGATTTCCTACCGCGGGACGGTCAATCCGTTCGAGCACAAGGCGAAGAAGCATCGGTAGTCTTTGCGGTGCGATCAGTCGCCAGAATAGCCCGACAAGAACGCTTGTCGAAGCTTGAACGATAGAAAACGCTATTCAGCCGCCATCTGCACGCCATTGGCGAGCATGATGTTTTTCAGGAACTGATGGGTGGCGGCTTCCCATGTAAAGGTCTCGGCCAGCTCGCGCGCAGCGATGCGCGAGCAGGTGAGAGCCGTCAGGCAGGCTTGCCGCAGGTCTTCGTGCAATGCGCCGGCGTCGGCATGACCGCCGAGAATGTCGGCCGGGCCGGTCACCGGATAGGCGGCCACCGGCACGCCGCAGGCGAGCGCTTCCAGGATGACATTGCCGAACGTGTCGGTCTTCGACGGAAAGACGAAGACATCGGCCTGGGCATAGTGCGCTGCCAGTTCCTCGCCGAACTTCGCGCCGGTGAAATGCACGTCCGGATAGGCTTTTTGCAGCTTCTCGCGGTCAGGACCATCGCCGACCATGACCTTGCTGCCGGGCAGTTGCAGATCGAAGAAAGCGGGAATGTTCTTCTCGACCGCGACGCGCCCGACCTGCATGAAAATCGGCCGGGGCAGGCCGAATGGCCGTTCGATCAGCGGCTGCGGCGCATAAAGGCTGTGATCGATGCCGCGTGACCAGCGTTTCAGGTTGCGGAAGCCGCGGTTCGACAGTTCGCTCTCAAGGCTCTGGGTTGCGACCATGCAGACATTGCCGGCATTGTGGAAGCGGCGCACGATGCCGTAGAGCATGCTCTGCGGCAGCGGCAGGCGCGCGGACACATATTCCGGGAAACGGGTGTGATAGCTGGTCGAGAACGGCATGCGCCGCTTCAGGCACCACTTGCGTGCATAATAGCCAAGCGGCCCCTCGGTGGCGATATGCACGAAGGAAGGCTGGAACTTGTCGATTTCGCGTTCCACCGTGCCGTAGCGTGTCAGCGCGATGCGGATTTCGGGATAGGAGGGCAGCGGAACGTTATAGAAGCGGTCCGGAGTTACCAGCATGATCTCGTGGTTGAGACGACGCATTTCGTCGATCGTGCTTTCGAGGGAGCGCACGACTCCATTCACCTGCGGATGCCACGCATCCGTGACAATCGTAATTCTGGCCATCTCGCCCCGCAACGTGGCCCGAGTCAGCTGGCGGGCCGGTCTGGCGATGCTTTTCTAATGATTTTGTTACAGGCGTATGACGTCAAAGGCCGAGATTTTCACGGGCGATCAGCGCACCGGGATGGCCAATGACGGCGGCGGCGACACGCGCGGCAAAAGCCGCTGCGACTTCGGGCGCATCGCCCGCTGCGAGCCGGGCGAGATAGCCGCCATTAAAGCTGTCGCCGGCCGATGTCGTATCGACGACGTCAATGACCGGGAAGGCCGGGACGTGGGTGAACCCGCTTTCGGTGGCGATCGTGGCACCCTTGGCGCCATCCTTGACCACGACCGTGCCGGCGCCGAGTGCGCGATAGCGGTGAGCCGTCGCCTTGACCGAGGCATCGCCGAAATGCACGGCCTCGTCGTCGAAGCCGGGCATGACGATCGAGGCGGCACGGGCGCCGTCGGAGATCGCGGCCAGCATCTCCTCCTTGCTGGCCCAGAGCCGCGGCCGGATGTTCGGGTCGAAGGCGACGATCTTGCCTTTGGCCTTGTGTTCGGCGGCGACAGAGAGCAGCGTCTGGCGCGCTTCGGGCGCGAGGATTGCCAGCGTGATGCCGGAGAAATAAATGATCTCAGCGTCATCCATTGCCCTCGTCAGCGCCATCCGGTCGTCGGCGAGACTTTTGGCCGCAGAGGCGCTGCGCCAATAGCTGAACGAGCGCTCGCCCTTGTCGAGATGGATCATGTAGAGGCCGGGGCTCAGGCCGGGAATGCGGCGGATATAGCCGCTGTCGATGCCGGCGCCGGCCATGAATTCAAGCATTTCACCGGAGGCCCGGTCGTCGCCCAACGCGGTGAAATAGGCCGTTTTCCAGCCCTCCGACAGGAAGGCATGCGCATACCAGGCGGTGTTGAACGTGTCGCCGGCAAAGCCTTTTCGCATCGTATCACCGCCGAGACTGGCAAGCTCGATCATGCATTCGCCGATGGACAGGAAAACGGGCATGGAAAACTCCGGGGCGAGACGGCTGGCAATTCGGTTTCGCCGGTTTACGGAATCGCTTCGGCCCGGTAAAGGGTTGGAACAGCATTCCTCAGCCTGATGGGAGAGAAATATGAGCAAGGCGAGCCGCGCGCAGAAATCCAATCCCGATTGGTGGCGTGGCGCGGTGATCTACCAGATCTACCCTCGCTCCTTCCAGGACTCCAACGGAACCGGCAGCGGCACGCTCAAGGGTATCGCAGAGCGCCTGCCGCATGTCGCCTCGTTGGGTGTCGATGCCATCTGGCTGTCGCCGTTCTTCAAGTCGCCGATGGCCGACATGGGCTATGACGTGTCGGATTATTGCGACGTCGATCCGATGTTCGGCACGCTCGAAGATTTCGACGCCGTGGTCGCCGAGGCGCATCGCCTGGGCCTGAAGGTGATGATCGACCAGGTCATCTCGCATACCTCAGACCAGCATCCCTGGTTCAAGGAAAGCCGCAAGAGCCGCGACAACGAGAAGGCCGACTGGTATGTCTGGGCCGATCCGAAGCCGGACGGCACGGCGCCGAACAACTGGCTGTCGATCTTCGGCGGACCGGGCTGGGAATGGGACGGCGTGCGCCGGCAATATTACCAGCACAATTTCCTCACCTCGCAGCCGGATCTCAATTTCCACAGCAAGGAAGTCCAGGACGCGGTGCTCGCGACGGTGAAATTCTGGCTCGATCGGGATGTCGACGGTTTCCGGCTCGATACGGTCAACTACTATTTCTGCGACAAGGACTTGCGCGACAATCCGCCGGTGCCACGCATCGAAGGCTCGGCCGATGCGCCTGATACCAACCCCTACAGTTTCCAGGATCACCTCTACGACAAGACACGGCCGGAGAATATCGGCTTCCTCAAGCGCTTCCGCTCGCTACTCGATCAGTATTCCGACCGTGCGGCAGTGGGCGAGGTGGGCGACGGCTATCGCTCGCTGTCGACTGTTGCGGCCTATACGTCGGACGGTGACAAGCTGCAGATGTGCTACACATTCGACCTGCTGTCGCCGGATTTCTCCGCCACGCATATTCGCAAATGCGTGGTCGGGGTCGAGACGCAAGCGCCGACCGGCTGGATCTGCTGGGCATTCTCCAACCATGACGTCGTGCGGCATGTCAGCCGTTTCACCCAGCCGGGCGATGACCCGGTCCATATCGCCAAGATCGCGCTGACCGTGATTGCCTCGCTGCGCGGATCGCTTTGCCTCTATGAAGGTGAGGAACTCGGGCTGACGGAAGCCGAACTCGCCTTCGAAGATCTGCGCGATCCCTATGGCATCCGCTTCTGGCCGGCTTTCAAGGGTCGCGACGGATGCCGTACGCCGATGGTCTGGGAGGCAGACAAGCCGAATGCCGGCTTTACCACTGCCAAGCCCTGGCTGCCGGTGCCGAAGGCGCATCTGCCGCTGGCTGTCGACCGGCAGGAGGGTGTGCCGGACTCGGTACTGACGCACTATCGCGACACGCTCGCCTTCCGCAAAGCACATGCGGCGATAGTGGGCGGTGACTTTGCATTGCTGCAAGTCAACCAGGATCTGCTTGTCTTCACCCGCAAGACGGGCGACGAGGGTCTGCTCTTCGTCTTCAACCTGACGCGACAGCCGCAGACATTCTCGATCCCGACAACGATCACGGTCAAAGAACAGCTCGAAATGCCCGGCTTCAAACCGAAGCTCAGCGGTAGGTCGATCTCGCTGTCGGCGCTGGACGCGTTCTGCGCGCGGATCTGAAGCCGGCTGTTGGCTTCTTTTGGTCCGAACACTTTCCGAGGAGGCGTGACTGCGACGCCTTCTATCTGATCACGCGCGTGAGGATCATGGCAACGAAGATTGAAGGCGCAAACATCAAATCTCCGTAATTTCCCTTGAGAGTCAGCGGCTTCCGCAATCAAGCCGATCGATCATGCGCCTCCTTCTTTCCGCCGTCATCCCGTTTCTCGCCGCATCCGCCGTCATCGTCCAAGCCGAAGAAAAGCCCAAACAGCTTGTCATCATTTCGTTCGACGGCGCCCATGACAACAAGCTCTGGATCCGATCGCAAAAACTCTCGGAAAAGACGGGCGCGAAATTCACCTATTTCCTTTCCTGCACCTATCTGATGAGCCCGGACGAGCGGCATGCCTACCAGGGGCCGCACCAGAAGCGCGGGCGCTCCAACACCGGCTTTGCCCAGACCAAGGAGGAGGTGCGCGAACGGCTCGGCCATATCTGGGCGGCGCATCTGGCGGGCCAGGATATCGGCTCGCATGCCTGCGGCCATTTCGATGGCCGCGACTGGTCGAAGGCGGATTGGACGCAGGAATTCGACGATTTCAACGCGACACTGCTCAACGCCTGGAAGGTCAATGACGATGCCGCCAACGAGCCGAAGGATTGGGCGGCCTTCGTCAATCACGACATTATCGGTTTTCGCGTGCCCTACCTCTCTTATGGGATGAGCCTGGTGCCGGCGCTGAAAGCGCATGGTTTTCGCTATGATGCCAGCCTCGTCTCCAAGGGGCCGGCCGAACCCGTCGTCGAAGATGGTCTGACGCGCTTCGCGCTGCCACGCATTCCCGAGGGGCCGGAAGGCAAGTTGATTATTGGCATGGATTATAACATGTTCGCCCGCCATTCTCAGGCGAAAGAGGACGCCGCCCACGAGAAGGAATTCGAGGCGCGTGCGCTGGCGGCATTCCGCAATGCGTTTAACGAGCAGTACGCCGGTTCGCGCGTTCCGCTGCAGCTCGGCTTTCATTTCGTCGAGATGAATGGTGGTGCTTACTGGAATGCGCTCGATACGTTTCTGACGGAGACCTGCGGCAAGCCTGATGTCGCCTGCGTGAACTACGCGCAGGCGATGCAGATGATGGGTCAGAAGGCGGAAGGGTCCGCCTTCTAGTGTCACCTCTTGTTTCCGCTTAGGTTGCCTTTGCGGTTGACGCATCTGGATTGATATCGGCTTGCTGTGCCTCAATAAATTTCTGGTCGAGACTCGGCAGGGGCTCGTCCCGAATTTGCGCTTCGAATGCCTTTAGGCGCTTCTGAACTGAGATTAGCTTGATAATATCCGTCCAGGAATTCACCAGGTATTGGAAGGAGTTGGACACATCTCCAAATGCGGCCGTGATCTGCTGCATGACCCCTAAGCCGAATGCAGCCGCAGAGATTGATGGAACCAAGAGGAAGGAAATAAATATCGCGTCCGTTTGGAGGTAGAGATATCTGGCGACGTTGAAATATAGATAGTTCGCGTACAGACGAAAGTAGCTTCTTCTAACGTTGTCGTACAATTCTTTAACTGTCGGCGGCCGCGCGCGGTCGTGATGATCTTCACCGTAAACCAACTCCTTTCGAAATGCGGCTTCGACTCGTTGATTTTTGAACTCCAAGCCGGGCAAGCGAATGCCAAAAATCCAAAGGAGGAGAGTGCCAAATCCCGACCAGAGAATTGACGCAAGAATAAGAGGATGCCAGACTTGACCAACGAATGGCCATTCTTTGACGTACTTCTCCAACTGATAAAGTAATGGCAGGAATGCGACCAGCGTCATAAACGAGGTTATGAAGCTGGTTCCGAGGTCCTCCAAATAGCTGGCGAAGTCGCGCGTATCTTCCTGAACGCGTTGGCTTGCACCTTCGATGTGGCGAACCCGAGGCCACAAACTAACATAGTAGTTGCTCATCGCCGTGCGCCATCTGAAGACGTAATGGCTGACAAAGAAAAGTAATATTACAATAACGACAATATATACGCTGGCTATCTGGAAGAAAATCGCCAGAAGGTTATAAAACTCCCACGGATTAACTGTACTCACTCCGGCCTTGCTAATTGCCTTTTGCACTAGATCGTAAAACGGGCCGCGCCAACGATTTAGCGCAAGAGACACGTCCACGTTAAAATTCATGGTCATAAGGATAAAAGCTGTTCCCCAGAGCGACCATCCTCGCCATTCGCATTCCCGCCCATAAAACTGCCAGAACACACAAAAAGCAGCGATAGAAAACACAAAATACGAATAATACCACCGCGCATCTGGAGTGATGAAATAGCTCAAGCCTATCGGTTTGCTTTCCTCGTCCATTGGTGGGAAGCCCATCTGAGCACCAAGCCACTTCCAATAGATGTACCAAAACGCGATGACGACCGCTGCCCAGACGATTGCACTCAAAAGGAGAAGTTTAGGCTTCGGGAAAAAAGTGTGAAACAAGACGCGACGTCTCCGCTATCGCTTCGCCGAACGGTGCGAAACAGTTATTTTGCGGGGACCCTATTGCAGAATATGGGCTGTCGCAATGGCTGCGCGGAAACCTAACAGCATTGTAATGCCACGGTAACGCGATGGTTATCCGCGCAAACCAACAGGCCGGAGTTTCCCCCGGCCCTTCCCGTCAAACCACCGCTCACCGACCGGCGCGCCTGCGGTAGCGCTCCTCGTCCAGTTCGGCGATATCGCCGGGGGAGACGGCCGGCGTCACCACGAATGGCGGAGCGTTGATGTCGTCGTCAAAACGTTCCCAGCCGGTTTCGGCATAGGTCTTGCGGCGGCCTTCGAGGTCGACCGGGGTCTGGCGGTCGAGGATCGCCTCGGCTTCGGGCACGCGGTCGTCATGGACGCGGACCGACACCAGCGTGCCGCCGCGGCGGAGGCTTTCGGCATAAACATGCGCGTCGTCCTCGCTGATATCGGAACCCTTCAGCGCGCCGATCAGGCCGCCCGCTGCGCCGCCGACCACGGTGCCAGCGGCAGCGCCTGCCACCAGCGACACCAGCCAGCCGGCCGCGACGACCGGGCCGATGCCGGGAATGGCGATCACGCCGAGCCCGGCCAGCAGGCCGGCGCTGCCTCCGGCGATCAAACCGAGCCCGGAGCCTACGCCCATGCCCTCCGCCGCGGGTTTCTCGCTGCCGTCGATATAGGTCGGGTCGCGTGACACGATGGTGATATCATCGGAGGCGACGCCGGATTCCTTGAGTGCCGCCACCGCATCTTCTGCCTGGCGGTAGGTGTCGAAAAGTCCTGTCACAACTTTCATATCCGTATCCTCTCCGTCTGAGCGTTGGATTATCACTGAGCCTTGGTGACTTTCGCGGCGACATTGCCGCGAAAATCGAGACCGACGGCGACGCGTATCGCGCCCCGATTGGCCGTGCCGCGCCAGATGCCCTGGGCGTCCTGCTTGAGCGGGCCGATATTGGTGAAGCCTGCGCTCTCTATCCGGGACCGTGCCTGGCCTTCGGTGAAACTGTTGGCGCCTGGTATGAGCTTGTTTTCGGGGATCGCACCCGTTTCCTCGCCGGAGACTGCAGGCTGCTCGATGATCCGTTGGATCGGCTGCTGTGCAGGCTTGGAGGCGTCAGAATTTGTATCCGCCTGCTGCGCAGAGGCTGATGATGCCGCAGTGCATGCGCCGATCATCAGGGCAAGAGCTATCGTCTTCATCTGGGGGCCTCCTCTCCTGGTCCTCACATTTGGAGCGAAAGCTAAACTCGGCAGGCGCAGATAGGTTCCGATATTTCGTGAGCTACTCGGCAAGCGTGAGGATGATCGGGCCGTTTTTCGTCGCCACGACCGTGTGCTCGAATTGCACGGTCAGCGCCTTGGGTTCGGCCAGCAGGGTCCAGGGATCGTCGCTGGCTTCCGCCCATTGGGCGCCGAGCGACAGGAAAGGTTCGACGGTAAACACCTGTCCGTCCTCGATGATCCTTCGTTCCGCGGGGTCGGGCCAGGTGGCGAGTTCGGTCGGCTCCTCATGCAGTGAAAGACCGACGCCGTGGCTGGCGAGGTTCTGGATCAGCGTATAGCGGTTCTTGGCGGCGAAGGCGCCGATCGCCTGGCCGATTTTTGCATAGGGCTGGCCGGAGCGGACCTGGTTGAGGCCGGTCCAAAGTGCCCGCTTTCCGTCGCGGCAGAGTTTTTCGGCCTTGCCCTGCGAGGGCGGCAGGACGAAGGAAGCGCCGGTATCGCCGAAATAGCCGTCCTTCACCGCCGAGACGTCGATATTGATGAGATCGCCGGGCTGCAGCACGCGCGGGCCGGGGATGCCATGGGCCACTTCCTCATTGACGCTGATGCAGGTCGCGCCTGGAAAGCTGTAGCAGGTTTCCGGCGCCGATTGCGCGCCGGCATCTTCCATCAGTTTGCGGCCGATCCGGTCGAGTTCGGCCGTGGTCATGCCCGGCTCCATCGCGGCAGCCATTTTCTGCAGCGTGATCGCGCAGATGCGGCCGATATCCCTGAGTTTCTGCAGTTCGGTATCGTTGGAAACAACCATATTGCACTTTGTCCTGAGCCTTCAGGCTCTATCGCCTGCTTCGGCTTTCAGGTCAATGTAAGCAATTCCGGGGTCGATTTCGAGCCAAGCGCATCGCGAACGATGGGTGCCACCTTGGTGCCGTAGAGTTCGATGCCGCGCATGATCTGGTCATGCGGCATCTGCCCGATCGCCATCTGCAACAGGAAGCGGCTGTTCTTGAAGATCTCGTGGTGGGCGATGATCTTTCTGGCGACCGTCTCGGGATCGCCGATGAAGAGATTGCCGTCCGGGCCGGTGGAGCGATCATATTGCGCCCGGCTCGACGGACCCCAGCCCCGCTCGCGGCCGATGCGGTTCATCACGGAGGATGATGGACCATAGAACTGATCGATAGCCAGTTGATCGGTGTCGGCGATGAAGCCATGAACATTGATCGAGCTTTGCAACCTTGCAGGATCGTGTCCGCCCTGTTGGGCGGCGCGGCGATAGAGATCGAAGAGCGGCGCAAACCGTGCCGGCTCGCCGCCGATGATGGCGACCGCCAGCGGCAGGCCCATGATACCGGCGCGGGCGACCGATTGCGGGGTGCCGCCGACGGCGATCCAGACCGGCAGTTGGTCCTGAAGCGCGCGGGGATAAACGCCGCGATCGCCGATCGGTGCCCGCGTTTCGCCGGACCACGAAACCTTCTCGCTTTCGCGGATCGCCAGCAGCAGGTCGAGCTTTTCGGCAAACAGCTTGTCATAGTCGTCGAGGTCATAGCCGAACAGCGGGAAACTCTCGATGAACGAGCCGCGGCCGGCCATGATCTCGGCGCGGCCATTGGAGACCAGGTCAAGTGTCGCATATTGCTGGTAGACGCGAACCGGATCGTCGGAGCTGAGAACGGTGACGGCACTGGTCAGGCGGATAGTCTTCGTCCGCGCGGCGGCGGCTGAGAGCAGCATGCTCGGCGCAGAGGCGACATAATCCGGCCGGTGATGTTCGCCGAGGCCGAAGACATCGAGGCCGACCTGATCGGCCAGTTCGATTTCCTCCAGCAATTCTCTGACGCGGCGCGCGCCTTCGATGCCGCGCTGGCCCGCCTCGGGCTCGGGATTGACGTCCGCAAATGTGTAAAGGCCGAGTTCCATTCCGCTCTCCAGATGTGTCGGCGCCAACATGGCGGCGGAGCGTCTTTGTTTAAAGAGCGGGACGGCGAAACAGAGCGTTCGGCTTTTGAAAAAGTTGTGAAATTGCCCGTTGCCAAACAGCCGGGCCTATGGATTAGTCTGGTTTTTAACGGGAGAATCTCATGTCCATCGAACATTGGCTGGCCTTTTGCGCGGCATCCGCCATCTTGCTTGCGATTCCAGGACCGACGATCCTGCTCGTCATTTCCTATGCGCTGGGTCATGGCCGCAAGGTCGCTGGCGCGACCGTCGCCGGCGTCACGCTTGGCGATTTCACGGCGATGACGGCGTCGATGCTCGGGCTTGGTGCGCTGCTCGCGGCATCGGCGGCGATCTTCACCGCGCTGAAGTGGATCGGCGCGGCCTATCTGATCTATCTCGGCATAAAACTCTGGCGCGCGCCGGTGGCAACAAAGCAGGGCGAAGCCGAGGACGCGCCGGTGAAGGCGGAAAATCCGCTCCGCATCTTCCTGCATGCCTATCTGGTGACGGCGCTGAACCCGAAGAGCATCATCTTCTTCGTCGCCTTCCTGCCGCAGTTCATCGACGCTGCAAGGCCGGTGGTGGGGCAATTGGTGATTTTCGAGATCACGTTCCTTATTCTGGCGACGACCAATGCCACCCTCTACGCATTGCTGGCCGCCATGGCCCGAAAGCAGATCCGCAAACCGCGTGTGCAGCAGGTTGTCAATCGGACCGGCGGTACGCTGATGATCGGGGCGGGACTGCTGGCTGTGGGGTGGAAGCGGGTTTAGCTGGGTTCCCAAGGATTGATCACCCGCACCGGAAGCGCCTCGAAGTCGCGGACGTTGCGGGTGACGACGGCATAGCCATGATGTTGCGCCGTGGCTGCAATGATTGCATCGCGATAGGGATGGGTCCTGAGTGCCATCATTTCGGCAAGCAGCAGCGCGACCTGCTCATCAAGCGGTAGAATGCGTCCAGGAAACGAGGGCACGATTGTTTGCGACAGCCATGTGTGAAGGCGCTGCGACTCCTCCGGGTTCCGGCTTGCCAATTTGAGGATGCCGATTTTTATTTCGTAAACGGTGATTGCCGACAGGAAGACATCGCTGCTGGGGATCGACAGGGCCCATTGAACAACCGCCTTGTCGGCCCGGCCAGAGCTTATTTTGCGAAGTTCGGAAATAACATTCGTGTCGAAAATGTACATCAATCGAATTCCGCGGGCTTGAAGCCCCAGTCGGCGTCCTCGATCTTTGGCGGATCGAACTCGATATCGTCGTCCGCGTCCATCGACAGCAGTTCTGCAATGCTCTTACCCTGCCTCGCAAGTTTGATATATTCGTCATATGCGAGGAGCACGTGGCTCGGTTTGCCTCGATCGGTAATGATGACCGGACCTGATTCCGAAAGCTTTTTGGCCTTGCCAGTATCCTGGTTGAATTCCCTGCTGGACATCACGGACATGTTCGATCTCCAAATGTAGGGATGTTCCTACATCATTCTGCATACTGAAGCAAGCAAGTCGTGCAGAATGAAGATCGCTGCAGGTGTCGACTATCCCTGAGCCTCGCGCGGGTCCTGCTCTACTCGGTCGTCCAGCAGGCCCGATCCGTCGACGACACAGTTGCGGCCCTGGCCTTTCGCCTTATAGAGCGCGCGGTCCGCCTGGTGCAGGATCGTTTCTGGTTCAATCGAGCCCATCGCATGCCAGGATACGGCGCCGATGCTGACCGTGGCGATGTGGTTCGGGCTGCCGCCATGTTCGATCATCAGTTCGAGCACTGCTTTGCGAATCTGCTCGGCAACGAACATCGCGCCCGCTTCGTTCGTGTCGGGCAGAAGGACGGAAAACTCCTCGCCGCCATAGCGGGCAACCACATCGCCCGGCCGCCGCACCGAATTCCTGATCGCCTCGGCAATCTGCTTCAGGCACTTGTCGCCGGCCGGGTGGCCATATTCGTCATTATAGGCCTTGAACCAATCGACATCGATCATCAGCAGTCCAAGGAATGTCTTGTCGCGGCGCGCGCGCCTCAATTCCCTGAGCAGGGCGTCGTCGAAATGGCGACGATTGGAAAGGCCCGTCAGGCCGTCCTGTTCGGCCAGCGCCTGCAGCCGGCGGTTTGCCTCTTGCAGCTGCTGTTCTATCGCGATCCGCGCCGATACGTCGCGCAATGTGCCGATAATGCCGTCCGGCTGGCCTGTTTCCTTGTCAATGAGGGCTTTAAGCTGGGCTTCGATCCAGATCCAATGTCCGCTCCGGTGCCGGAAGCGGTTCATGATGGTTCTGCGATCGACACTGCCATTGAGCAGCGACTGGAACGCCAAGGTGACGTAAGGCTCATCCTCCGGATGAACCAGGCTGGCCGGCCTGGCGCCGACGAGCTCTTCCGGCGCGTAGCCGAGAATTTCCCACGAGGCCGGCGAAACATAGGTCCGAACCAGAGCGCTATCGAGTTGAAACACCATGTCCGTGCTATGGTCGGCCAGCAGGCGGTAACGGGTCTCGCTTTCCTGGAGGCGACGTTCGGCCATGACGCGTTCATGGATGTCGCGTCCAACCGAGTGGATCGCAATGACATTTCCATCGGCACTGATCAGGGGCTTGTTCGCCCATGCCATCCAGCGGACGTCGCCATTGGGCAGCACGACCTGGTTCTGATTATCGAGGCCATGCTCTGCGCTGCAGACGTCCTGCAAGTGTCTTTTCACGCCGGCTCGCTCTGCCTCCGGTATGAAGTCGAAAAGGCTTCGTCCGATCATATCCTCAGGCTGCTTGCCGTAGTGGCGCGCATAGGCATGATTGACGAATTGCAGCTCGCCCGCGGGCGTGGCCAGCGAGACGAGTTCCGACTGGCTTTCCACAAGTTCGCGATAGCGGGTCTCGCTCAGCGCCAATTGCTGCTTGGCGGCTTTCAGGGCGGTGATATCGGTGAGGACGGCCAATGAGACCGAGCCGTCCAGCACGCCCGACAGCAGGATGTCGATCGTGCTGCTGTCCTTGCGTACCATCTGGTATTCGACATCGTCGCAACGGCCGGTGCGGAAAAATGCCGGCAGGACCTCGCTCACGGCATAGGCGCGCGATTGAGGGGTCAGGAATTCAGAAGATTTGCGGCCGATGACCTCGTCGCGCTCATAGCCGAGTTTTGCAAGCCAGGCGTCGCTGACGGAGATCAACCGGCCCTCGCGGTCGATCGAATGCAGCATTGCGGGGGTGACCTTCATGCGGTGATCGAGGTCGCCTTGAGAGGGCGAAATGGCGGCAGTTTCGATTTTGTTGTCTGGCATTTACGCACCGTCGACCAAGGCTGGTTTTTTCTGGATTCGAATGCCTCGTCTTTTAAAGTAGTGTCCGTTGAAGAATGCTTATTTTGAACCGATTGCTGCTGTTATTGTTAGTAAATTGGAAACATTGACAATAATCATTTGAGCGGGTGGTCAACAACCACGGGCGAAAAATCCCGGCTTTCTTCGCTTGCCATGTAAGACAGTGCCTCGGCCTCCAATTGATCGAGATGCTCGCGGATATGGGCGGCCTCGGCCGGCGAATTGGCGAGTGCTATGGCGCGGTCGAAGGCTTCGCGCGCTTCGCGACTGGCGCCTATTTGTTTCAACAGGCCGCCGCGAACGCCGTGATAATAGAAATAGCCGGAGAGCTGTTCGCCGAGCGGTTCGATAAGCGCCAGCGCCGCAGAAGGACCGTCGGCCTTGCAGACGGCGACCGCGCGGTTGAGCGTCACGACAGGGGAGGGCTGGAGGCGCTCCAGCAGGCGATAGAGCAGTTCGATCTCGCGCCAGTCCGTGTCCTCAGCCTTTGCGGCACGGGCATGCAGTGCGGCAATCGCCGCCTGGATTTGATATGGGCCGGGCTGGCGGTGGCGGATTGCCTTGTCGATCAGCGCCAGCGCCTCGCCGATCAGAACACGGTCCCATTTCGTCCGGTCCTGGTTTTCGAGCAGCACGATCTGGCCATTGCCGTCGAAGCGGGTACGGCGCCGCGAATATTGCAACAGCATCAGCGCCAACAGGCCCATGATCTCAGGTTCGGCCGGGAAGAGTTTCAACAGGATGCGGACAAGCCGGATGGCCTCGTCACAGAACTGGCCTGCATCCGGATTGGAGGCGGCAGAGGAATAGCCTTCGTTGAAGACGAGATAAAGCATCGATGCGACCAGCCCAAGCCGCTCGGCCCGTTCGGCGGCGCCTGGAGTCTCGAAGGCGACGCCCGCGGCAGCGACCTTAGCCTTGGCCCGGGTGATGCGCTGCTCCATCGCCACGTCCTTGACCAGGAAGGCTTTGGCGATCTGTTTCACCGACAGGCCGGCAACGATCCTGAGCGCCAGCGCCACCTGTTGCGTCGCCGGCAGGTCCGGATGGCAGCAGATGAACATCAGCCGCAGGATATCGTCGCGATAATGTGCGCCGTCGAGCCGGTCGGCCATATCGCCCTCGGCGTCGCCGAGTTCGGAAATGGCTTCCTCATCGGGCATTTCGGTGAATTTCGAGCCGCGGCGGATCTGGTCGACGCCGGCATTGCGGCCGACGAAGATCAGCCAGGCCGTGGGATCGCCGGGCGGGCCGTTCCTGGGCCAGCTTTTGAGCGCGCGCAGGCATGCTTCCTGGAAGGCTTCCTCGGCCAGATCGAGATTGCGGAAATAGCGCAGCAGCGCGCCAAGCGCCTGGGGACGGGCAGCGGTGAAGGCAGCGTCGATCCAGGCGATATCGGTCATGACGAAAAATTCCTCGGTGGATTATAGAGGGCCAGTGGCCGGATTTCATAGGAGCCGGGGCCGGGATGGGCTTCGGCCAGTTCCTTCGACATGGCGATCGCCTCTTCGAGGTTCTCGCACTCGACGACGAAGAAGCCGAGAAACTGTTCCTTCGTCTCGGCAAAGGGGCCGTCGGTGACGAAGTTTTCCTTGCCCGTCTTGCGCAGCGTCGCTGCCGCTGTGGTCGGCATCAACCGCGCCACGGGGCCGAGTCTGCCCTGGGCAGAGAATTTCTCGTTGACGGCCTGAAGACGCGCCATCACCGCGTCGTCCTCTTCCTTGGACCAGTTCCAGACCACCTCTTCGTTGTCGTAGCAAAGAATGGCGTACAGCATCGCGCGCTCCTATCGTGACAGAGGACGCATGATTAGCGGGAATGCCGACAAAGCGGCAGAGAAATTTTCGAATTGGTGGGGCGGCTTGCGAGCGGCGGTGCCGTGATATACATTTAAGGAAACGTATATCAAGGAGACCGACATGAAAGTTGCAAAATGGGGAAACAGTCTTGCGGTGCGTTTGCCCGCCTCGCTGATCGAACGCTTGAATCTCAAAGAGGGGGACGAAGTAACGGTGTCTGCCGCGCCCGAGGGCGAGCTGCAATTTTATCGCAAGCCGACCCGGAAGGAACTGTTGGACAGCCTAGACGAGTTCCGTGGGCGCCTGCCCGCTGATTTTAAGTTCGATCGAGATGAAGCGAATGCCAGGTAAGTTCCTGGACAGCAATATTCTCTTATATTTAATGACCCCCGACGATCGAAAGGCCGATATTTCAAAGCGGCTGTTGGATGAGGGTTGCATCATCAGCGTCCAAGTCTTGAACGAAGTGGCAAATGTGCTGCGCAGAAAGTACAGGCTGCCCTGGGACGACATCCGCAAATTTCTCGACACAGTGAAACAGCTCGCGGATGTCGTGGATGTCAATCTCGACATCCATCTTCAGGGCATAAGTATCGCGGAGCGCTATGGCTTCGCGATCTATGACGCCATGATCGTTGCGGCGGCTATCAAAACAGGCTGTGAATTCGTTGTGACTGAGGACCTTCAGCATGGCCAACTGATCGATGGGGTGGTCACTGTGTTCGACCCGTATAAATAATTGGCTCACCGCTCGCTCAGCGTCCGCTTCACCGCCTCACTCCAGCCCTTGAGCTTGCCCTTCCGCACCTTCTCATCCATCGCCGGCTCAAAGCTGCGGTCCAGCGCCCAGGCCTTAGAGAAACCTTCGGCATCCGGCCAGACGCCGGCGCGGGAGCCGGCGAGCCAGGCGGCGCCGAGGGCTGTGGTTTCCAATATCTTCGGCCGGTCGACCGGAGCGTCGAGTATGTCGGCGAGCGCCTGCATGGTCCAGTTGGAGGCGACCATGCCGCCGTCGACGCGCAGCACGGTTTCGTGTTCGTCGCTCTTCCAGTCCTTGTGCATGGCGTCGACCAAGTCGCGGGTCTGGTAGCAGACGGATTCGAGTGCCGCACGGGCGATTTCGGCCGGGCCGGAATTGCGGGTCAGGCCGTAGATGGCGCCGCGCGCATCCGGGTCCCACCAAGGCGCGCCGAGGCCGGTGAAGGCGGGCACGAGATAGACGGCCTGGCCGGGATCGGCGGCGGCGGCCAGCTTTTCGGCCTCGTCGGCGGATTTGATGATCTTCAGACCGTCCCGCAGCCATTGCACCGAGGCGCCGGCGATGAAAATCGAGCCCTCCAGCGCATAGGTCGTCTTGCCATTGAAACGATAGGCGATGGTGGTCAGCAGTCGGTTCCTGGACTTGATCATGTCCTCGCCGGTGTTGAGCAGCGCGAAGCAGCCGGTGCCGTAGGTGGATTTCACCATGCCCGGCTTGAAACAGGCCTGGCCGATGGTCGCAGCCTGCTGGTCGCCGGCGACACCGAGGATGGGGATTGCGGCGCCGAACAGCGAAGCATCCGTGACGCCGAAATCGGCGGCGCAATCGCGGACTTCCGGCAGCATATTGGCCGGGATTTCGAGGATTTTCAGCAATTCCTCGTCCCATTTGTTGTCGCCGATATTGTAGATCAGCGTGCGTGAGGCATTGGTGGCGTCGGTCAGGAAGGATTTGCCTCCGGTCAGCTGCCAGAGCAGGAAGGTGTCGATTGTGCCGAAGCAGAGTTCGCCTCTTTCCGCGCGGGCGCGCAGGCCTTTAACCTTGGACAGCAGCCAGGACAGCTTGGTGCCGGAGAAATAGGGGTCGAGAAGCAGGCCGGTCTTGCGGGTGAATTTCGCCTCCACCCCCTTGATCTTCAAAGCGTCGCAGAGACGGGCGGTGCGGCGGTCCTGCCAGACGATGGCATTGTGCACCGGCTTGCCGGTCGCCCGTTCCCAGACCACCACCGTTTCGCGCTGGTTGGTGATGCCGAGTGCAGCGATATCCGTCGGTTTGATGCCGGCCTTGTCGATCGCGGCCTTGACGGCCCAGAGTACGCTTTCCCAGATGTCTTCAGGATCGTGCTCGACCCAGCCGGATTGCGGGAAGATCTGGCGGAATTCCTTCTGGCCGGTGCCGACGGATTGCATCTTGCTGTCGAATACGATCGCCCGCGTCGATGTCGTGCCCTGGTCAATCGCCAAAACATAGCCTGCCATCGGATCCTCCCCAATACCGCTGTTCTCCGATTTTCAATCTGAACTCAAAACGAAAGTCAAAGGAAAATAAACGCGCATGCACAGTCGGCACGCCGCGAAATTTGACCATCGGGTAAAAAATTGCCTCTTGCGCTTTTTTCCGACTGCGCACAGGCTGTGCCAAATAAGAAGGAATAAGAAAAAGAGCAGCTCGTATGACCGGAAGCCTACGCAACACCATAAACTTCATCCTGAACGGCGAGGATGTCGAACTCGGGGCAATTTCGCCGCGGCTGACTTTGCTCGATTGGCTGAGATTGGACAAACGCCTGACGGGTTCGAAGGAAGGTTGCGCCGAGGGCGATTGCGGCGCCTGCACGGTTCTGATCGGGCGGCTCACCGGCGACCGGCTGGTCTATGAATCGGTCAATTCCTGTATCCGTTTTGTCGGCTCGCTGAACGCCACGCATGTGGTGACCGTCGAGCACCTAAAGGGCGAGGACGGCATTCTGCATCCGGTGCAGCAGGCCATGGTCGACTGTCACGGCTCGCAGTGCGGCTTCTGCACACCCGGTTTCGTCATGTCGCTCTATGGTTTGTGGCTCTCCGAGGACAATCCGTCGCGGGAGCGGATCGAGCAGGCGCTACAGGGCAATCTCTGTCGATGCACCGGCTATGAGCCGATCGTCAAAGCGGCGGAGCGTGCCGCCGAATTGCGCCCCTCGGCGATCTTCGATCCGATCGAACGCGTGCGCAATGCCGTCATTGAGAAGCTCAGGGCGATCTCAGAAGGTCCGACCGTGCATATCGCCCACGAGGGTGACGATCTCTACGTGCCGGCCTCGGTCGGCGATCTTACTGACATCCTCGTGCGGCACCCGCATGCCACTGTCGTCGCCGGATCGACCGATGTCGGGCTCTGGGTCACCAAACAGATGCGTGCGATCAACCCTGTGATCTTCATCGGCGGTTTGGAGGCCTTGCAGACGATCAGCGTCGAAGAGGACGAAGTCTTTATCGGTGCCGGCGTCACCTATGCGCAGGCGCTGAAGACACTCGCCGGCACGCATCCGGCGCTTGGCAAGCTCATCCCCCGCATCGGCGGCGAGCAGGTGCGTAATATGGGCACGATCGGCGGAAACATCGCCAATGGCTCGCCGATCGGCGACATGCCGCCGGCGTTGATCGCGCTTGGCGCAAGCCTGGTACTGCGCTCGAGGGAGGGATGTCGCGAATTGTCGCTGGAGGATTTCTTCATCGACTATGGCAAGCAGGATCGGCAGCGGCACGAATTCGTCGAAAGCATTTCCGTGCCGATGCTTCCCAAGGATGCCGAATTTTCGGTCTATAAGATTTCCAAGCGCCGCGACGAGGACATCACTGCGGTGCTTGGCGCCTTCTATCTGCGTCGGGACGCTGGCAACAGGGTGGTCGAGATCCGGCTTGGCTATGGCGGCATGGCCGGCATTCCGAAGCGGGCGGCAAATGTCGAGGCCGCTCTGCTCGGTAAGACCTGGACGGAACTCAACGTCAAGGCGGCTGCCGCCGAACTCGGTATGGATTTCTCACCGCTCACAGACTGGCGCGCCACCGCCGATTATCGCCTGCTGACAGCGAAGAACCTGCTCACCCGGTTCTATCTCGAAACGCAGGGGGAGGAAGCCGAACTCGTTCGCTTTGCTGCAGGAGCAGGCCGATGAACAAGATCGATCTCGTCTTCAAAGCCGAAATCTCAGGCCAGGTGCACAAGGACCTGCGCCACGACTCCGCCCACAAGCATGTGAGCGGCGAGGCAGACTATATCGACGATATGGTGGTGCCTGAGGGTACGCTGCATATGGCGGCGGGGCTTTCGGACCGGGCGCATGCCGACATCCTGTCGCTTGATTTGTCCGAGGTTGAAGCCACGCCCGGTGTCGTGCTGGTGATGACTTACGTGGACATTCCCGGCCACAACGACGTTGGCCCGAATCATAAGGACGATGAACCGCTACTGGCCGAAACCCGCATCGAATTCCATGGCCAGATGGTGTTCGTCGTCGTCGCTGAAACGCGCGAGATTGCTCGCGCTGCTGCCCGCAAGGCGAAATTCACTTACCACGACCTGCCGCATGCGACCGACATACTCGACGCCCGCCGGCTCGGCTATAAGCTGGTGACAGATCCGCTGACATTGAAGCGCGGCGATGCGGTCGCAGCGCTGGAAAAATCGCCGCGGCGGATCAAGGGTGCGATGCGCATCGGCGGCCAGGAGCATTTCTATCTCGAAAGCCATATCGCGCTTGCCATTCCCGGCGAAGATGACGAGGTGACCGTCTGGTCTTCGACGCAGCATCCGAGCGAAGTGCAGCATATGGTCGCCAACATCCTGCAGATCCCGGTGCATGCTGTGACGGTCAACACAAGGCGCATGGGTGGCGGCTTTGGCGGCAAGGAAACGCAGGGTAACCAGTTCGCCGCACTGGCGGCGATGGCGGCAAAGCGGCTGAAGCGGGCGATCAAATTCCGACCCGACCGCGACGAAGACATGAGCTTGACCGGCAAGCGCCACGACTTCCTGGCGGAATACGAGGTCGGCTTCGATGACGACGGCCATATCCTGGCGGTGAAGACCAATTATGCGGCGCGTTGCGGCTTCTCCTCCGACCTTTCCGGGCCAGTGACCGATCGGGCGCTGTTCCATGCTGACAATGCCTATTTCTATCCCGACGTCCTCCTGACCTCGGAGCCGATCAAGACCAATACGGTGTCCAACACCGCCTTCCGCGGTTTCGGTGGGCCGCAGGGGCTGGTGGGCGCCGAGCGGATCATCGAGGAGATCGGCTATGCGCTGGGCGTCGATCCGCTCGAAATCCGCAAGCGCAATTTCTATGCGATCGATGGCGACGAGCGCTGCCTGACCCCCTATCACCAGAAGGTCGAGGACAACATCATCCACCGCATCGTCGCGGAATTGGAAGAGAGCTCCGATTACCAGGCGCGGCGAAAGGCGATCATCGACTTCAACAAGACGTCGAAGGTGATCCGCAGGGGCATCGCGATGACGCCGGTGAAGTTCGGCATTTCCTTCACCTTCACGCCGTTCAACCAGGCAGGGGCGCTCGTGCATGTCTATCAGGACGGCTCGATCCATCTCAACCACGGCGGCACGGAGATGGGGCAGGGGCTCTACACCAAGGTGGCGCAGGTTCTGGCCGATGAATTCCAGATCGATGTCGACCGAGTGAAGATCACCGCGACGACGACAGCCAAGGTGCCGAATACGTCGGCGACCGCCGCGTCCTCCGGTTCGGACCTCAACGGCATGGCGGCTTATGACGCGGCGCGGCAGATCAAGGAACGATTGCTGGCCTTCGCCGCCGAGAAATGGAGCGTGCCGGTTTCCGACATCGCCTTCCTGCCCAATCGGGTGCGGGTCGGCGACGAGGAAATTCCGTTCCCGAGTTTTATCAAGCAGGCCTATATGGCTCGCGTGCATCTCTCGGCCGCCGGCTTCTACAAGACGCCGAAGATCCATTGGGATCGTGCCAAGGGCATGGGCCGGCCGTTCTTTTATTATGCCTATGGCGCATCCTGCTCGGAAGTGTCGATCGATACTTTGACGGGCGAATACCAGATCGAACGGACCGATATTCTTCACGATGTTGGCAAGTCGCTCAATCCGGCAATCGACAAGGGGCAGGTGGAAGGCGCTTTCGTGCAGGGTGTCGGCTGGCTGACCACGGAGGAACTCTGGTGGGATGACAAGGGGCGGCTCCGGACTCATGCGCCCTCGACCTATAAGATTCCGCTGGCCTCCGATCGGCCGCGCATCTTCAATGTCGATCTGGCTGAATGGTCGGTCAACAAGGAGATGACCATCGGTCGGTCCAAGGCCGTTGGTGAGCCGCCGTTCATGCTCGGCGTGTCGGTGCTGGAGGCGCTGTCGATGGCGGTGGCTTCGGTGGCGGATTATCGCGTCTGCCCGCGGCTCGATGCGCCGGCGACGCCAGAGCGGGTGCTGATGGCGGTGGAGCGGATGCGGTTGGCGTGACAGCTGTGCTCGCGGTTTACCCTACGGCGAAGGACATTTCTTCATGACCTTCGAAACCTTTCTCTCCCGTCCCGGCGAAAAAGTCCTTATCGACATCACCCGCACGCGTGGCTCGACCCCGCGTGAGACCGGTACGTTCATGCTGATCAACCGCGACAGCCAATGGGGCACGATCGGCGGCGGGCATATGGAATTCGAAGCGGTCGACACCGCCCGCGCCATGCTGGCCGGCGGCCGGCGTGACGCCTTTCTCGACATCACGCTTGGGCCGGATAGCGGCCAGTGCTGTGGCGGCCGGGTCGAGCTTTTGCTCAAGTGGGTCGACGAGGCGGTGATTGCCGCACTCAAGGCGCGGCTTGACAAGCAGGTTAAAGACTATCCGGACGTTTATCTCTTCGGCGCCGGCCATGTCGGCCGGGCGCTGGCGATTGCCTTGCAGGCTTTGCCATTGCATCTCACCATCATCGAGACCCGGCAGGAAGAACTGGACCAGTTGACCATCGACGTGCCGCGGCGGCTGTCGGCGATGCCGGAGGTGGCGATCCACGACATTCGTCCAGGCGGCGCGGTGGTGATCATGACGCATGATCATGCGCTGGATTTCCTCATCGGCGCCGAGGCATTGAAACGCAGTGACCTAGCCTATGTCGGCATGATCGGTTCGAAGACCAAGCGCGGCGTGTTTGCCAGTTGGCTCAAGCGAAACGACGAGGACGAAGCGGCGATCGAGCGGCTTGTGCTGCCGATCGGCGGCACGGCGATCAAGGACAAGCGACCGGCGGTGATCGCTGCACTCGTTGCAGCGGAATTGCTCGTGGCGCTGTTCAGGGATTGACCGATATCGGGCGGCAGGCCGGGACAAGCTCGTACCGATAGCCTTTGCAAAACCCATTTCGACCGGAGAATGCGCGTGACGCTTGCCGCCGCGGAAAGCCAGGCTTCCGCCCTCGCGAAGCTCGAGGAACTGCTCAACAAGACAGCCGTCGCCTATGACACGATGGTGGCGCGAGGCGCCCCGCCGCCGGTGCTGAAGCTGATCCGCGCCAATCTCGTGCAGCTTCATCTCCGCCTTGGCGAGCACTATCTCGCTGCCGGCCAGTGGCAGGCTGCCGTCGACAGCGCCCGGCAGGTCGAGGTCTTTTCGGCAGATGACAGCGATGCCGCAATGCTGGCCGCCCGCGCGCTGCTATCGGCCAACCAGACGGCGCAGGCTCTCGATGTGCTGGAGAAGGCAACTGTCGCGCATCGCGACGATGCGCCGATCCAGTCGCTCATGGCACAAGTCTATGTCAATAGCGGCCGGCCGGCCGACGCGATCGAGCCGTTTCGCCGGGCGCTTGGCGCGCAGCCGAACGATGCGGTTCTGATGGCCGGACTTGCCAATGCGCTGGTGCTTGCCGGTCGGACAGGCGAGGCACTGATCACTTATCGCGGCGTGCTGGCGCTCAAGCCGGATGATATCGACCTGCTTTCCCGCTATGCCTATCTTGCCAATGATGCGGGCGCGTTCGACGAGGCGCGCGAGGCGCTGATACGGCTCACGCAATTGCAGCCTGGCAAGGGCCTGAACCACCGGCTGTTCGGCAAACTGCATCTTTATGTCGCCGATGATCCGCATATCACCCGCATGCAAAGCCTGCTGGTCGGTGCCGTCGGCGATGATGCGCGCGAACTGCACTTCGCGCTGTTCAACGCATATGAGACGCTCGGCGACTTCGATCGGGCTTTTGCCCATCTCAAGGCAGCAAACGATATCCGAAGGAGCCAGGTGAACTACCGGTATGAGTTGTTCGCAGCGCTGTTCACCAATATCCAGTCGGCCTTTGCGACGGTGGACCGATCACGGATTGCGGCGTCTCCATGCCGCGAAAGCCCGATCTTCATCATCGGCATGCCGCGCTCGGGCTCGACGCTGGTCGAACAGATTCTCGACAGCCATCCCCATGCCTCGGCGGCAGGGGAGACATCCGCCTTTGCGGCGCTGGTCGAAAAGCATTTCCTCGAGCGTGACTTGACCTATGATCTGCGCCTGTTGGGTGACACGCGGGCGCTGGCGGCGCTTGGCGAGACGTATTTTGCCGAGATCGGCAAGCATGCGGATCTCGGCCGGCGCACCGTCGACAAATATCTCACCAACTTCATGTCGGTCGGCATCATCAAGGCGGTATTTCCGAAGGCACGGATCGTGCACTGCCGCCGCAATCCGCTGGCCAATTGCTTTTCCGCCTATGCCAGCCATTTCGACACGACGGGCCTGGCCTTCAAGGCCGATATGGAGGAAACGGCGCGTTACTACGTGCGCTATCATCGCCTGATGCAGTTCTGGAAGGCGATGTTCGGTGACGATATCCTCGATCTGTCCTACGAACAATTGACGCTCGACCAGGAGGCTCAGACACGCCGGCTGCTCGACTATTGCGGGCTTGATTGGGACCCGGCCTGCCTCGACTTTCACAAAAACGACAGGGTCGTGAAAACCGCGAGCTACATGCAGGTGCGCCAGCCGATCTATAGCGGCATCGACCGGCGGACGGGCAACTATCTCGCTCATCTCGGGCCGATGGTCCGGGTGCTGCAGGACGCTGGCTTGATGTAACCTGCCTATTTCGACTTCTTCGCCGCGCTGCTTTGCGGGAAGTGCTCGGCGGCGGCCATTTGTACCCAGTCATGCTTCGACTGCTCGAAAATTGATTTGGCGGGAGCCTGGCTCTTGGGATCGGCCAATGCACCGACCGCGACTGCGATCATGGACGGTAGGTTCTCCGCCTGCCAATAGACCGTCGAGCCGCAGTTCGGACAGAAGTAGGAATGCACTTTTCCACCACTTGCTGCCTCTCGCGTGAACGCCTTCGCTGTTCCAGAGACCGTGATGGCCTCGGTGGCATAGAAAGCGCCTACACCGAACGGCGCACCGGTCCTCCTTTGGCAGTCAAGACAGTGACATGCCACGACCATTTTCGCTTGTCCTTGAAGCTCTACCGAGAGAGCGCCGCAAACGCATCGAGCATTACTCATTGGAATCCTCCATTTTGTTGGGTGAGATCGGGTCGAGATTGCAAACCGAGGCACCGCCGGTTCGCAGTCCAGGGTATTGCCGGATGGCAGGGGGTGTTTGAAAGCGGAGGGCAGGGCCGATAAAATCCCTGCGAATCCTTTGCGCCGACCGTCAAAATGTGGTCATGATTTCAGCTGTGGGAGAGAAACGGGGAACGGAATGTATGAATATGCGATAGCCTGGGAATGGCTCGCTTTTGCGGTGCGCTGGCTGCACGTGGTGACCGCGATCGCCTGGATCGGCTCGTCTTTCTACTTTATCGCGCTGGATCTCGGCCTCGTCAAGCGCCCGGGCCTGCCGCCCGGTGCCTATGGCGAGGAATGGCAGGTGCATGGTGGCGGCTTCTACCATATCCAGAAATACCTGGTGGCGCCGGCCAACATGCCCGATCACCTGACCTGGTTCAAATATGAGAGCTACTTCACCTGGCTGTCCGGCTTCGCCATGCTGGCCGTGGTTTATTACGGTGGCGCCGATCTGTTCCTGATCGACCATCACGTGCTCGACATTTCGGTGCCGGTGGCGATCATCATCTCCATCCTGTCGCTATCGATCGGATGGATCTGCTATGACCTGCTGTGCAAATCGCCGGTCGGCAGGAACACCTGGGGGCTGATGGCGATCCTCTTCGTGCTCTTGGTGATCATGGCCTGGGGCTATACCAAGGTGTTCACCGGCCGCGCCGCCTTCCTGCATCTCGGCGCCTTCACCGCGACGATCATGTCGGCAAATGTGTTCTTCATCATCATTCCCAACCAGAAGATCGTCGTTGCCGATCTGATCGCCGGCCGTACGCCCGATCCGAAATATGGCGTGATCGCCAAGCAGCGCTCGCTGCACAACAATTATCTCACCCTGCCGGTGATCTTCTTCATGCTGTCGAACCACTATCCGCTGGCGTTCGGCACTGAGTTCAACTGGGTCATCGCCGGGCTGGTGTTCCTGATGGGCGTCACCATCCGCCACTGGTTCAATACGGTCCATGCGCGAAAGGGCAAGCCGAATTGGACCTGGGCGGTCACGGCCATTCTTTTCGTCCTGATCATGTGGCTGTCGACCGTGCCGAAAGTGCTGACGGGCGAGAAGGATGCGGCACTTTCCCCGACCTTCCAGCGTTTCAAGGACGATGCGCATTTCGCCAAGGTGGTCGATACGATTTCAGGGCGCTGTTCCATGTGCCATGCCGCCGAACCCGCCTATGAAGGCATTGCGCGGGCGCCGAAAGGCGTCATGCTCGATACGCCGGACAATATCGCCACGCATGCGCGCGAAATCTATATCCAGGCCGGCCGCAGCCATGCCATGCCGCCCGGCAATGTCACCGATGTGACGGACCAAGAACGCAAGCTGATCACGRCATGGTATGAAAGTGCTGTCAGCGGAGAGACGACACGATGACATCGACATTACTGCGCGGCCGCCTCCTGTCCTTCCGGCGGGAGCCAAAAGACATGAGCGACGACGGCAGCTATCTCTATATCGAGGATGGCGCGCTGATCGTCGATGACGGCGTGATTTCGGCTGTCGGCGACTATGCCGAAGTGAGGACGTTGGTGCCCGCTGACGTCGAGATAATCGACCATCGCCCGCACCTGATCATGCCGGGTTTCATCGACACGCATATCCATTTTCCGCAGATGCAGGTGGTCGGCTCCTATGCCGGCAGCCTGCTTGAATGGCTGAACACCTATACATTCGTCGAGGAGCAGCGCTTTGCCAATGCAGCGCATTCGGCGCGGATCGCGGCAAAGTTCTATGACGAACTGATCCGCCACGGCACGACGACGGCGGTGGCCTATTGCTCGGTCCACAAAGTGTCGACCGAAATGTTCTTCGCCGAGGCGATGCGGCGCAATATGCGCATGCTGGGCGGCAAGGTGATGATGGATCGCAACGCGCCGGAAGGCCTGCGGGATACGCCTCAGACCGGCTATGATGAGACGAAGCAAGTGATTGCCGACTGGCACGGCAAGGGCCGCAACCATGTCGTCATCTCGCCGCGCTTCGCCATCACCTCGACGCCTGAGCAGATGGAAGCATCGCGGGCGCTGGCGAAGGAATATCCGGACCTGCATATCCAGACGCATCTCTCCGAGAACCACGCCGAGATTGCCTATGCGTGCGAACTCTATCCTGACGCATGCGACTACACCGACATCTACGCTCGATACGACCTGCTCGGGCCGAAAAGCCTGTTCGGCCATTGCATCCATCTCTCCGACCGGGAGGCCGACGCGATGAGCGAGAGCGGCTCGGTGGCGGTATTCTGCCCGACGTCGAACCTCTTCCTTGGCTCCGGCCTGTTCGGGTTGAAACGGCTGTCGCAACGGGAAAAGGGCGTCAGAGTCGCCGTGGCAACCGATATCGGCGGAGGCACGTCCTATTCCATGCTCAGGACGTTGGACGAGGGCTACAAGGTGCTGCAGTTGCAGGGCGAGCGGATGACGCCGTTCGAGAGTTTTTATCGCATGACGCTCGGCAATGCCTTGGCGCTCGGTCTCGAGGACAAGATCGGCACGCTTGAAATTGGTTCGGATGCGGACCTCGTCGTGCTCGATGCGCGCTCGACGCCAGCCATGGCGTTGAAGATGGAGGCGGTGAAGATGCTCGCAGAAGAACTGTTCCTGATGCAGACCATGGGCGATGATCGGACGATTGCCGAAACCTATGTGGCGGGAAGGGCGGCGAAGAGCGGAATTTAGGCGCGTTGAAAACCGATGTGTCGATGTGTATATTCAAGGAGATTTATACACATTGGAGGCCGCGATGCGAACGAATATCGATATCGACGAAGGCTTGTTGCGGGAAGCAATGGCTTTGACAGGCCAAAAAACCAAGAAAGCGGTGGTTGAAGAGGGGCTCAGACGTTTGATCCGCACCGAACGGCAGAGCAACGCCATCGACGCGATGTGGGGCTTGGGCTGGGAGGGCGACCTCGAAGAAATGCGGACGGATAAGGAGCGAGAGCCCGTCGAATGATTGCGGTGGACTCGTCTGTTCTCATCGATATGTACCGGCAGATCGACAATTCGAGAACACGCAAACTGAAAACTCTTAGGACTTTGGAAGAAGAGATAATCCTGCTTGACGTCGTCATGCTCGAAGTTCTGCAAGGTGCGCGGGACGATTTGCACAGTCGTCGGTTGGAGAGAAATATGCGTGAATTGCGGCTGGAGTGCGCGATGTCATTCGAGATAGCCGTCAATGCTGCTCAGCATTCGCGCAAACTTCGAAGCCTTGGAGTTACGATCCGAAAGACGATTGATATTATCATCGGCACATGGTGCATCGAAAACCACTGTCCATTGCTGCACAACGATCGCGACTTCCTGCCAATGGTCCAGCATCTCGGGCTCAGGGAATTCTGAGCCGAAACCTGTCCCGATGCCCACTGCTATGCGCGCTTTCAGAACTCGAAGTCGCTCGCCTGCAATTCGCTCTTTTGGAAATTCTCGATGATCAGCGTGTCGTGCCCGGCGACGATCCAGAGGTCGTTGCCATGCTGTTCGGCATGGCTTTTCACCGCGTTGAAACTATCGACGGCTTTCCAGTTGGCAACATAGATGTCGTCGCCCTTGCCGAAATCGGTGATCGTGTCTTTGCCATAGCCGGTGGCGAAGCCGAATGTGTCACTGCCGGCGCCGCCGGTCAGCCTGTCGTTGCCGTAGCCGCCGTCGAGCACGTCGTCGTCGCCGTGTGATGGCGTGAGCGCCTTCGAAAGACCGGTAAGATCGACCGTAAACGAGCCGTCGGCATAGAGTGCGCCGCTATGCGGCTCCTGATCGTTGTTGGCCTTGCTCAGGTCGATCGTTTGCCCGTTGATGACGATCGAATCGACATAGAGGTTGCGATCCACCTTGCCCGCGGCATCGTCGTTGGTGAACACCACTTTCAGCGAATGGAAGCTCTTCGGGGTGGAGAAATCGTAGGCGAACTGGCTGATATCCCAGGCTTCCTTGCCTTCGTCCTTGGCCTCGCCGGTGCCGACCACCTGACCATCGATCAGTATCTTGAACTTGGCACCGACCCCATCCAGCATGTCGGCATGGGCGGTGATGGCGATCAGCGAGTCGTTGCCGGGATGCTGGGAGCTGCCGCCGATCAGCACGTCATTGCCCTCGCCGCCGATCAGGCTGTCATTGCCGTCACCGCCGAGAATCCGGGTGCCGCCGACGCCACCCACCAGGCGGTCGTTACGGACGGTGCCGAACAGCGTCATGCCGGTGTCGGGCGCGGCGTGGCCATTGTTATCCATGCCGTACCAGAGATTGACGACCTTTTGGGCGGCCCGGCCCTTGGTGTGGTAGTCTTTGGGTTCAGTGTCGTCGTCGGCGCGCCAGTCCCAGATGTAGAAGCCGTCGAACCAGTCGCCGCCCTGACTGGCGAAGGCGTTGAACATCGACTTGAACAGATCGGCCTGCTCCTTCTCGTCGAGCGCGCCGTTGCTGGACCAGTCGCCGGGGTCGATGGCGTCACCATTGATGGCGCGGAAGCCGCATTCTGTGAACTGTACATGCTTGCCGTATTTCTCGGCCAAGTCATGGACGTAGTCCACGGGCGATTTGCCGTCGAGTCCGGCATCAATCTCGGCGGAACCGGAGCGATGTGTCCAGGCATATTCGAGTTCTTTGACGGTCGGATTGGTGTCCTTCACGGCAAGCGAGAAATAACCGTCGACGCCGATCACATCGAGCTTGTCCCAGAAGGAAAGTGTCGCCGCCTCGGTCGTGGTCGCGGCATAGGTCAATTGGCCGTGGTAGACATTGCGGACGGCGTTGATGATGTCGAGCCATTGCGAGCGGTATTTCTCCCCGGTCATCGATTCCAGTTCGCAGCCGACGGAGAAGCTTTTGACCCCTGTCTTTTCTGCGATCTCGGCGTAGTGCACTTCCATCGCCTTGTAGCTCGCGAACCATTTGTCGGGATCTTTGGGGTCGAGGTAGGCGCGCCACTGACCATCCAGCGTGTCGATGTGGGGGTTGAGCAGGACATTGATCCCCTTTGCCTGGGCAGCCTTGATGCCGGCGATCAGGTCCTTGTCGCTCGGCGTGATGTCATTGGGCGCCAGCGTGTCGGACTGCAGCGTCTTCTGGTAATATTCGGGGATGATGGCGATTGAATTTGCGCCGGTCGAAACGATCTGGGACAACTCGTCCTTGGATGTCGCCGTGCCATACACACTGGTGCCATAGCCGGTGTAGTTATAGCCCTGTACCTTGAAACTCGTCGCCATGGAACAGCCTCCCGCTGATCAACGGCTGCATGATGACGCAAGTTTATTTCAGCGCAAGCTTATAAAGATGAAATAGCCGTGAAGGTCAGCGCAGGCCATGGAAAATATGCCGGCATCCGCGCTGTGTGTGGAGCCGGCATATGAGATTCAAGCATCCGCGTAGCGTTGGGGCTCGCTGCGCAGCCGGTCGATATCACGTTGCGGCGGGGCGCCGAACAGGCGCTTGTATTCACGGCTGAACTGCGACGGGCTGTCATAGCCGACCGTGTGACCGGCGCCCGCCGCATCCTGCGTCCGCGTCAGGATCAGCCGCCGCGCCTCCTGCAAGCGCAACTGCTTCTGATACTGCAGCGGGCTCATTGCGGTGGCTTCGCGGAAATGCTGGTGCAGCGAAGATGGGCTCATGCCGGAGAGCGAAGCCACTTCCTCGATGCTGAAGGAGCGCGTGTAGTTCTCCTTGATCCAGGTGATGGCGCGGCCGACATGGCGATGCTGCGCCGGCGGCTGCAGCATGCGGCGCACGCAGGCAGCCTGCTCGCCCTTGAGCAGCCGGTAGAGGATTTCGCGCTCGATCAGCGGCGCCAATGCTTCAGCGTCCTCCGGCGTTTCGTGCAGGCGCAGCAGGCGGATCGCCGCATCGAGCAGTTCGGCTGAGGTGTTCTGCGTCGCCATGCCGAGGCTCAACTCTTCCGAGGGCGCGGGCGTGTTCATGATCATTTCGGCAGCGAGGCTCAGGTCGAGCTCCAGCTTCATGCCGAGATAGGGCTCAGCCTCGCTCGCCTCCATCACCTGGCCCATCACCGGCAGATCCATCGAGACCAGGAGATGTTGCGACGGCCCATAATGGAACACTTCCTCGCCGAGGATCATCCGCTTGCCGCCTTGGGCGATGAAGCAGATCGCTGCCTTCTGCACGGCATGATGCGGCTCAGACGGCGAGGAGCGCCGATAGATCGTCAGTCTCGGCACGGCCGTCTGGTGGCCACCGTCTTTTTCAGCGTATCGTGCAATCAGTCTTGCAAGTTCTTTATGCCGTTCCATGAAGAAATTCCGAATTCGTGGGCATTTTCATATCGCTATGGCAGTGCTTATAATCCAATCCACCGGTTTCGCCAATTGCACGATTCTGCCATTCGGAGAATTGTGCAATCATTGTGGAGGAATGGTCTACCGCCTTTTTCGTTTCCCCGGCTATATCGTCACTGTCAGCAACGCCCCAACGCAAACCAGAAAGGAAAGACCATGGCTCCGAAAACGCTCACCACTGTCATCTGGGATTTCCCGGTGCGTATTTTCAATACACTGCGCGAAAAAATCGACAGGTTCGCTCGTGATCGCGCCTTGGCGGATGAGAGGTGGCTCAATGGTTAGGCACGGAATATTGTTCGACGCGGCGAGTTTCTCGCTGTCGCTGGTGGCGGCTCTGTCGCCGTTTGCGCCGTCCTATCGCGAGGCGGCTCGCAAGAAGATCGAAGCACATAGCAAGGAGATCGGCTTGGCCGAGAACAAATATGCCGGCGTCTGGGTGACCGGCGACGGCTATATCCGCTATGAATTGCTGCCGAATGGCCGCTATGTCGAGGCGCGCGGCAACCGGGAACAGGCCTATCTCGGCCAATATTGGATGGCCGGCGACCATATCGACTACAAGGACGATACCGGCTTCACCGCCGACGGCGACTTCAAGGATGGTATCCTCTATCATGCCGGCATGGTGCTTTATCGGCGGGATAATTGAGGGTTATTTCGAAGATGGGAGGCGGCATCAGAGCGTGGCTGCTGTCCTCATAGGCGAAGTGAGGCATGGTCGTTCATTCCCAAAGCATTCGTCTTCTCGCCGCAGCCAGGTTTGGAATGCTGCATATTCCCGGTGCTCTAAATCATGCCGCGCGAATAGGATCCACGCGGCATGATTTAAGCTGTCGCGACGTTTCCGAGCGCTGTCGACATCAAATCGAAGAACAAGCCCTGAGAAACAGCTTCGCTTAGCGTCCCATGGCGGGAAATACCGGGAAGGGGACGAACGGTCACATGCCGCATCGTCGCCAGCGCATCGGCCGAGCGCTCATCATAGCGGTTTTCGGCGCCATAGACGATCGTGGCGCCGGGCACCGTTTCCCGACGAGCGTAGAGCATCCGCAGATCGACGATGTCATCGTCGAGACGATGGCCCGTGCGCGCTTCAATCTCCAGTCGTTTATCCGGCTTCAAGACGCCGACATAGGCGGGGCTGAATGCCAGCACGTGGTGAGCACCGAGTTCTATGCCGTAGCGAAGGGCGCCGTAGCCGCCGGAAGACTGGCCAAGGCAGATGATTTGCCGTGTTCCCATTTTTTCGCAAAGGTGCTTGAGCGCAATACAGGTCTCCCCGACATTCGAGCCAAGACCCGGAATCCCGGCAAGATAATAAGCCTCCTGCCGATCATAGAGAATGATCAGGTTAACGCCAAAGCGGCTTAAGAGCCGTTCGAGGAAGTAGACTGCAACCGTGAATCGCCGGTCGAGGCCGGTAAATGCGATGACGGTGACAGTGGAGCCTGCATCCTTGATCCGATAATCGGCCCCATCGGTCTTTACGCTTTCCGGCTGGTTCTCATACCCCGTCAGACTTGTCGACACGTCCAGCAATTTGAGGACATCCGCACGATATTTGCCGGTGCGTACCAGACAAGCCGACGCTCTGAAACTCCTGATAAACTGCGCCCTTTGCGCGAGATTGACCATTGCGCGAAGTTGCGAACCTCGACCCGCTTCGGCTGCGGCACGGAGCAGCGAGATGGCTTCCTCGACCCGCCCTTCGTTTACCATCAACTTGGCAGCCTTGAGTTTTTCCTTCAGCGTCGCGTCGCGATCGTAGGCGAGATGCAGCGCCGGGGATACCGCGTTCCAATCCCGGCCCGGCATGGCCGCCGAGGCCAACTGCGTATCGATTCCCAGATGGCTGACGGCTTCGCCATTCGACGTTCCCTGCAAGTCGGCGCCGCCAACAGCTCTCCTGAGCGCGACCAAGAGATTGCTGGCTTCAGTGCGATACCGCTCCGATCGCAGCATGCACAGGATGGCCCTTAGCCCGCGTTTGATCTGGCGCTTGCGCAGCAGATTGACCATTGCGTTCAATTGGTGGCGCTTGCTTTGGGCAGTGAGCGCTTCGAGCAGCGACAAGGCCTCCCTCAAACGCCCATCTTTGGCAAGCTTGCGGGCGACCTTGATCCTTTCCTTCGGCGTTGCATTCGGATCTTCCATCAAGCGCAGGATCGGTGCCAGCATGTCCAGCCCTCACTCCTGCCCACTGTCGATCAGTCTATCGATGATATGGTCTATCGTCGAACCGGACCTCAGGAATATTTCCGGATCGATTTCGTGCCCCAGGTCTTTTTCGACTTCCATCGCCAACTGGATGCTGTCGACCGAGTCGATATCGAATGATCCGATCGTGTCGCTGCCATCGATGGAATCGGCGCTCCTGCCGGTCATGACCGCAATGTGCAGTTTCAGTCGATGCGATAGTTGGAGTCTCCCCTCAGCCGACATAAACGCCCCCCGTTGTTCTATCCGGCAAAATTGAGTTTAAGTGTTCCTTTCGCAATAGCCAAGCAATAATCCACGTTTACTCTGGCGCGTTCCAGATTATGTCCGGAAGACTGCGGCTGGATATTAGCTTCGATCAGCCAAATGGCGTCACTTTCATCGAGAACCATATCGACACCGAGCTCTTTGATGCGGAAATCCTGGAACCGATCCAATGTCCGGCCGAGTTCCAGAGTGAGCGATTCCGCCTCATCGCGGATTTCCTCGCTGCGGCGACATCTGCGCTGCTCGAGCGCGACAGCGATGTCGCCGCCATAGCCGCCGTTTGTCGGATTGCCCACGGAAAAGCCAATCTCGCCGATCCGGGCGCCCGACTTTACAACTTTCCAGTCGCCTGTCCCATCCTTGTGGACATCAAACCGGATGTAGAAGGCGCGGCCATCCGGCGTGACCGACTTCACATACTTTTGCAGGATATAGCGGCGATACCGGGTTCGGCCTTCGATCGTCTGGGCGGTCCGCCTGGAGACCTCTTGCAGACTGCCGGTCCAACTCTCCTGGTCAGCGCGGTGCGTCCAATCATCGGCCTGGGGAAGGATGAATTGGATACCCCGGCCGCGATTGCCGTCTGCAGGCTTGATGACCGCGGAGCCCACCTTTCTCAGCCAATCCTCGACCGCCTGCGCGACGTCTTCGTCGGGCGCGATGATCCGTTGGGGGAGAAGGTATTTTCGCAGGGGAGTGTCGGAGAGCCGCACGGGCAGGTCGGCCTTGTCTGGGCCTATGTCTTCGACGGTGGGACATTTCGATCGCATCCAGTCACGGACGTCGAGGTGCCGGCGCAATGTCGGGCGGGCCGGGATAACCGCGACATCCGGCCGAGCGATCTGCCGCTGTTGAAACGCACCGTCGATCCAGACATTAGCGCCGATCCTGTCCATCTCGATGTCGCAATCGGCGGCGTTTATCAGGCAGAATTCGCCTCCCTGTAGTATCGTCTCTGCCAGCAGAGCCCTGAGACGCAAAGGCGGAAACCGGTCGCGCTCTTCGCTGCCGAAGTGGACGATCGCGATCAACGGTTTGCTCGACGCGAACAAATCGGTCATAGCGCCTCTCGAATATATTTCGTTGCCTGTGGCAACGTGCCGGAAGCGACGGCGAAAGCATAGTCGACCGCAAACTCCGCGCGGCGCTGTTCATAGCTTGTCGTTTCCGGCTGGAGATTGGCTTCGAGTAGCCAGACATTGTCCTCACTGTCGAGAAGCATGTCGACTCCCAGTTCGAAGATTGATGCTTCCGGATGGGCATCGAGCGCTTTCGCCGTGTTCAGGGCTAGGTTGACTGCATCATCAAAGATCAGGGATGGCGGACGGACCTTGCGCTGCCGGAGCGTGGGTTCAAGTGCTCCTAGATAACCGCCAAAGGCAATATTGCTGGCGCGTTCGCCGATTTCCGCCATTTGGGCAAATGCCCGCAAGACGCCCCATTCGCTGCTTCCATTCTTTCCGACGTCGACACGCAGCTGCAGTGCCCGGCCGTCGGCAGTCGAGGAATCCACGAATTTCTGGATGACGATCGTCCGGTAGCCTGCGCGCCCGCCAAGGTCCTGTGCAACGTGTTCGGCGACTTCGTCCATCGTGCCGCGTCGCGTCTCGCGGTTCTGTCTGACGGACCAGTTCTCGCCGTCGCGCAGGATGAAACGGACGCCCCGGCCCGAACTGCTGATCGCCGGCTTGACGACGATCGAACCATGGAGCCGCATCGCCGACATGATCGACGCTTTGACATCATCGGGGTTCAGCACATCCTGAGGGATGATTCGTTCGGCGGCCGGGCTATTTTGGAGGAAGGCTCCCAGCCGCGCTTTGTCGGGTCCGCAGGCGCGTATCACCGGAAAGCGGCTCGACAGCCAGTTCAAAACATCATGCTGGCGACGAAGCACCGCTGCACCACCGAAGCACGCGACGACATCGAGGGCGTCGATCCCGGTAGAGGTCCAGCGGCCGCCTTGCCATAGGTCGCCGCTGATCGTTCCTGCTTCGATATCGCAGCCCTCGCTGGTGAAAACCGCCATCGATCCACCGCGCAGAACCACTTCAGCCAATGTCGCCTTGAGGCGATAGGGAGGAAGCCTTGCCTTCCACGCCTCACTGACCATGAACAGGCCGAACAGCTTGGAGGTCATCAGGGCCTTTCTGCGCGTGGGAGAAAACAACTATAGTCTGGCAGTATCATTTATTAGCGACCGCTTTTGAAGATGCGGGCGCCGCGCTACACAGAATTCTGCGCAGAAAAAAACGCTTTTCAACCGGCTCACCCGGGCCTGTGTTTCACGGCCTGTGTGGCGATGACATTCGCTTGCACCAACGAACGCCCAATATGTTCGTAGACACCACATCGGCAGGGTGCAGCCCTGCCGACCGAGTCACATCCGTTTCAGGTCCGCGTGACCGACGCGCCGCCGTCCACCAGCGATGCCGTGCCGGTGACGAAGCTCGACTCGTCGGAGGCAAGGTAGAGGACCGAGCGGGCGAGTTCTTCCGGTGTCGCCACCCGCTTCAACGCGTGCAGGCCGATGACGAAGGCGCGTTTGTCGGCGGTGTCGTTCATTTCGCGATACATGTCGGTATCGACCGCACCGGGCAGGATGGAATTCACCCGGACGTTCTGCGCGCCATATTCGACGGCCAGCGCCTGTGTCAGGCCGATCAGGCCCGATTTGCTGGCGGCATAGGCGGCAACACCGGGGAAGGAGAAGCTGTAGCCGACGAAAGTTGAGGTGAAGATGATCGAGCCGCCGCCATTGGCGGCCATTGGCGCAACCTGGTGCTTGGCGGCAAGGAAGGACGCCGTCAGGTTGATCGCCAGTGCGTCGGAAAAGCCTTTTTCCGAAACGTCGGTCGTGGCGCCGGCTTCACCGAGCGTTCCGGCATTGTTGAAGGCGATGTCGAGCCTGCCGAAGCGGCTGAGCGCGGTGGCGACGAGTTCTTTGTGGTAGTCTTCGCTACGGACGTCGCCTGCCACGGCCACGGCGCTGCCGCCGGAAGCTTCGATGTCCTTGACCAGTTGATCGAGCTCGGATTGGCGACGCGCGCCGACCACTACCTTGGCGCCTTCCTCGGCGAAAAGCTTGGCGGTGGCGCGGCCGATGCCGGCGCTTGCACCGGTGATGATGGCAACTTTGTTGTTCAGGCGGTTCATTGTTCGTCTCCCGATATCCAGAGGAAGGATGGCGCCTGCCATCCCTTGTGATGAAGCTAAGATGGCATTCCACATTCGTTCGGATTAGTCTTCAAATAGAGGAACTGAAATCCGGGAAAACCGAACAATGACGAGGGCCGAGAGATGATAAAAACCGAAAGTATCACGGCTTTTGTTGCGATTGTCGAGGGAGGCTCCATCAGCGAGGCGGCACGGCGGCTGCGGCTCTCCAAATCCGTGGTCAGCGAACGGCTCGTGGAACTCGAAACGTCACTCGGCGGCGTGCTCCTGCACCGCACCACGCGCAAGTTGACGCTGACGGAAGATGGTGCGGCCTTTCTCGAGCGGGCGCGGCGCATCGCGCGCGAGCTCGAAGAAGCCGCCACGGATATGACCGAGCGGCGGGGAACGCTGGCCGGTTCACTTCGTATCGCGGCACCCGTCACCTTCGGCAGGATGCATCTCGGGCCGGCGCTCTATCCGTTCCTGCGGCAGCATCCGGAGCTCGAATTGACGCTGGACATGGACGACCGTCGCGTGGACGCCGTCTCGGACGGCTACGATGCCATCATCCGGCATGGGCCGATCGCCGATTCCCGGCTCGTGGCCTGGAAACTGGCGTCCAGCCATCGGCTGCTGCTTGCCTCTCCCGACTATCTGGAGCGCTTCGGCGTGCCGCGTACGCTCGAAGATCTGGAATGCCACCGCGGCCTTTTCTACACCAATCGCGGCGTTGCGGATTGGCGCTTCCAGACGGCCGAGGGCACGACCATCGTCCGGGCCAAGTTCGCGCTCGGGATAAACAACGGCGACATGCTGCGCGAGGCGGCGATAGCCGGGCTCGGGATTGCTTTGCTGCCCCCCTTCATCGCCGGCTTCGCTGTTCGGGAGGGGAGGCTGCGCGTGATCGATATCGATCCGAGACCCGAGCCGGAATTCGTCTATATGGCGCATCCGCAGGGGCGAAATCCACCGGCCAAGCTGCGCGCCATCGCCGATCACCTGAAGAAAGTGTTCGGCGATCCTCCCTATTGGGACCTGTAGCTATCCGTTTTGCCGAACGATTCTTTAGCCGGACTTCATCGCGCCGATGCCCGATATTCCTCCGGTGTCATCCCCGTCATGCGCTTGAACATGGCGATAAACGCTGAGGCGCTGCCATAGCCCATTGCGGTCGAGATGCGTTCGATTGTGTCGCTGCCCTCCAGAAGGGGCATGGCTTTTATCACCCGCAGCCTTTGTTTCCATTCGGCGAAAGGTATGCCGAGATCGCGCATGCAGCGGCGAATCAACGTCCGCTCCGTGGTGCCGCCGAGCCGCGCGAACTCGGCAAGCGCGCGATTGTCCTGCGGGCTTTCCTCGAGATGCGACAGGATGGGCTGTAGATGAGAATCCTCCGACCAAGGGAGATAAGTGCCAGTTCGTCGGGCGGTGGCGAGGAGGTCTATCACCACTTGCAGGAAGCGCTGATGCTGCGACGGCATCTCCCGGGAATTGCCGTTCATCCTGAGATGTTCGAGCATCGAGCGCAACAAAGGGCTGATTTCCAGGGCGGTGGTCGTCTCGGGCATCGGACCGCACAATTCCGGAGAGACGTAAAGCGAGCAATGGCAGGCGGCATGGCGGTTGAAGCCCTGGTGCTCGACATCGGGCGGCAGCCACACGCCGTATTGCGGCGGTGCAAGATAGTGCCTGTCGGCGAGGCTGATTTCGATGACGCCGCTGTAGGAATAAACGAATTCGCCCCAGGGATGGCTGTGGCGGGGATAGGTGGCGTTATCCGGCATGTCCGCCGAGCGGAAATAAAGCGGCGACGGCAACGCGTCGCGAAATGGCGCCTCGCGGAAATGCAGCGCCTTGTTGGCTTGCGGCCAGGTTCCTGTCAGGAATTCGATACCGACTGTCATGAAGTCAGCATATCCCGCGATCCTGACAAATGATAGAGGAGCAGTCTTCGTAAAGAGGGATGCCAGCCGTGGAAAACCGCAAATCCATCGATGCCAGCGCCGTCGGTCTGATGCTCGTCGTTTGCCTGATCTGGGCGCTGCAGCCGATTGGTCTGAAATTTACCGGCGGCTATGCGGCGCCGGTGCTGCAGATTGGATTGCGATCGGGATTTGCGGGTTTGTTCGTCTTCATCCTGATCGTCGTGAAGCGTCAGAAACTGCAATGGTTCGGCAGAAACGCGGCGCTGGGCGTCATGGCGGGATTGCTGTTTGCGGTGGAATTCTTCTTTGTCGGTGAGGCGCTCAAGCACACATCGGCCTCGCATGTCGTGGTCTTCCTCTACACGGCGCCGATCTTCGCCGGGATCGGCCTGCATATCAGGCTCGCGAGCGAGCGGCTGTCCGCGGTTCAATGGGCTGGCATCATCATCGCCGCGATGGGCATTGCCTATGCTTTCCTGCAGCCGTCGGCCGGCTCGAGGCAGGATCTCGGCTCGATCTTTCTCGGGGATTTGATGGCGCTTCTCGGCGGCGCWTTCTGGGGCGCCACGACTGTTCTCATCCGCACGACGAGCCTGAGCACGATTCCGGCGGCCCATGTGCTGTTCTACCAATTGGCGACGGCCTTCGTCATCTTGACGACCGCAGCTGTCATGACCGGCAACGGCCATATCGAGCTGAATGCGATCCTCGTGGCGCAACTGGCGTTTCAGTCGATCGTCGTCTCGTTCTTGAGCTTCCTTACCTGGTTCTGGCTGCTGACCAAGTACAAGGCGTCACAACTCGGTGTGTTCTCGTTTACGACGCCGCTGTTCGGCGTGGTCGCGGGCATCGTCCTGCTCCATGAGCCGCTGACGGCCGCGTTTGTCACGGGTGCTGCCGGCGTGTTGGTGGGGATCGTGATTGTCAGCGCTTATCCCTGGATCAGGCAACGACGCCAAGGGAGATTGGGAAATGACGGCATCGCCCGGACAAGTGTGGAAAGTGGCATGAGGCAGGCGGCTCGCTGAGCCCATGAACCGCCTGTCGGCAGCCGTCGGAAGTGGGATTTGACATTGCCGCTAACGGCTGACGACAAAGTTTCTTCCGGTGATTGTTTTCGTAGCGTTTTTGGCATATATGGCTCGCATCGAACTTTGTTGGCGACTTTATCCCAGCCTTTTTGGGGATTTTCGGATTTCCATCCATCGTCGATTCTAACTTGGTCGATAAGACCGGCCACACCTACGATTGAAAGGAAATCGTTATGACCACGGGCACAGTAAAATGGTTCAACAGCACCAAGGGTTTCGGCTTCATCCAGCCCGATAACGGCGGCCAGGACGTTTTCGTCCACATCTCCGCTGTTGAGCGCGCCGGCATGCAGGGCCTCAATGAAGGCCAGAAGATCAGCTACGAGATCGTGCAGGACCGTCGTACGGGCAAGAGCTCGGCCGATCATCTTCGCGCCGTCTGAGATATCTTCATTGCCACGCGCCAGCACGGATGTACTGGTGCGTCACGGGCGATGATTATGGAAGGTCGGGAAATTCCCGGCCTTTTGTTTTTCCGAGAAAGGAGCCGGAAATGTCGAGGCATGCCTATAAGGTTGACGACATCGTGCTCCTGCGGACGGGGCCCATTCGAAATGCCGCGCCGAGCGGCGCCGGCCGCGTTCTCGCGATCCTTCCTGCAGATGCAGAGGGGATATCGCAATATCGTGTGAAATTCGATGCCGAGAATTGTGAGCGGCATATCTCTGCTGTCGAAATAGACGATGATATGTCGATGACGACAGGGAGAGAACGGCCAGGCTCGAACAGCTCGGCGGGCTCATGGATCAATCACAAATCCATCAAGACAAGCCGATAGCGGCACTGACCGAAGGAGATATCATTGCAGGTACTTGTTAGAGACAACAACGTCGAGCAGGCGCTTCGCGTGCTGAAGAAGAAGATGCAGCGCGAAGGCGTGTTTCGCGAAATGAAGGCGCGCAGCGCTTATGAAAAGCCGTCGGAAAAGCGTGCCCGCGAAAAGGCCGACGCTATCCGCCGCGCACGCAAACTCGCGCGCAAAAAGGCGCAACGCGAAGGCCTGCTGCCGATGCCGAAAAAGGTCATGCACGCCAGATAAGCGCCGGCCCGCCTCTACCGGGCGCCGGCAATCATTGTCGCGAGGCGCCCGACCCCATACCAAGTGTCGATAATATGTACCCATTGCATATCATCGACACTTGGTATCACTCGATCAGTTCGAATCGGTCCACGTCGACCAGACCCCTATCCGATATTTTCAGATGCGGAATCACCGGCAGCGGCATGAAGGCGAGCTGCAGGAAAGGCTCCTGCAATGTCGAGCCTAAAGCAAAGGCTGCCTGACGCAGGTGATGGAGGGTGTCGCGAACTTTTTCGTAAGGTTCGAGACTCATCAAGCCGGCGACGGGGAGGGCAATCTCGCCGGTGACGCGGCCATCCTCGACGACGACGAAACCACCTTTGATTTCAGACAACCGGTTGGCGGCGATGGCCATGTCTTCGTCGCTGGCGCCGACGACGCAGATATTGTGGCTGTCATGGCCGACGGTGGAGGCGATGGCGCCCTTCTTCAGGCCAAAGCCCTGAACGAAGCCCGTGGCCATGTTGCCGTTCTTGCCGTGGCGTTCGATGACTGAGATTTTCAGGATATCGTTGACGAAATCGACCGTGGCCTGGTTGCCCTGCATCGGCAGTCGGTAGCGGCGATGCTCGGTGATGATCTTTCCCGGCAGGACGCCGAGCACCGGGCTTTCCGTATCGCGCGCCGCAACGGCAAAATCCGCCGACGTGACATGCTTCGCCTTCACGCTGTCAAGACCGACCGGTTCCACCGGCTTGCGGGCCGCGAACAGGTCCGGTGTAACGCGTCGGCCGGCCGTGAAGACCATTTCCGCCCTGCAGTTTTCCAGGCTGTCGATGACGACGAGATCGGCGCGCCAGCCGGGCGCCACCAGGCCGCGGTCACGCAGGCCGAAGGCTTTTGCCGCGGAGATCGAGGCGGCGCGGTAGATGGCGAGCGGCTCGACGCCGTGGGCGATGGCCGTGCGGATCATATAGTCGAGATGACCCTGTTCGGCAATGTCGAGCGGGTTGCGATCATCCGTGCAGAGCGCGAGATAGGGTGACAGCCGTTCGGTGATGATGGGCATCAGCGCATGCAGGTCCTTGGAGACCGAGCCTTCGCGAACGAGGATATGCACGCCCTTGCGGATCTTTTCCAGCGCTTCCGCGGCACTGGTGGATTCGTGCTCGGTGCGGATGCCGGTCGAGAGATAGCCGTTCAGTCTATAGCCCGACAGCAGCGGCGCGTGGCCGTCGATATGGCCCTCCTGGAAGGCTTCGAGCTTGGCGAGCGGCACCGGGTCCTTGGCGATCACGCCGGGAAAATTCATCATTTCCGCCAGTCCGATCACCTTGGGATGCTTGCGGAAGGGCAGGAGGCGCTCGATCGGCAGGTCGGCGCCGGACGTTTCGAGATGCGTCGCCGGCACGCAGGAGGAGAGTTGTACGCGGATGTCCATGATCGTTTCGAGGGCCGAATCAAGGAAGAATTGCAGTCCTTCCGTGCCCAGCACATTGGCGATCTCATGCGGATCGCAGATCACCGTCGTCACGCCATAAGGCAGCACGCAGCGGTCGAATTCGTGCGGCGTGACGAGCGAGGATTCGATATGCAGATGCGTGTCGATAAAGCCAGGTACGACGATCCTGCCTGAAATATCGATCGTCTGCCTGCCTTCATATCCGCCGCAGGTGCCGACGATACGATCCTCGCAGATGGCGATGTCGGAGGCGACCAGTTCGCCCGTGACAAGATCGAAGAAGCGCCCACCTCTGAGCACGATGTCGGCTGGCTCGCGGCCTGTGCCCTGGTCGATCAGTCGTTCGAGTTTCGTCATGGGCCGCTCCGATTCCTGATCGAGGCATTTTAGCGGCGCGGCGAGAGGATGCAAATGGCCTTCGCGCGGCGGCCTGCTTTGGTTGATCCAGATCGCAAACGCCGCCGTCGGCCAACAGGCCCTGGATCACAGCCAATCAATGCGCCGCAGCACGAAAAGCGTGAGCGCGGACAGCACGGCCATAGAGCCCACGATCGCCATGAAGGCCCAGCCGTCGCCGACGCCAGGTATGCCGCCGACATTCATGCCGAACAGCCCCGCTATGACACTCGGCGGCAGCAGTAGTGCAGCGAGGGCAGAGAGGCGATTGGAATTGCGGGCGATCCGCTCGCTGATGACGGTGGAAAGGTCGTCATGCAGAATGCTGGTTCGATCGCGGATGGCATCCAGATATTCGATGAAGCGTGACAGTTTGTCGATCACCTCTCTGAAGCGCATCTTGTCGCGCTCCTTCAGCCAATGCGCATCGTCATGCTCGATCCGGCCTAGCGCATCGCGTTGCGGCGCGAGATAGCGGCGCAATTGCACTGCACGGCGACGCAGCAGTTTCAGCCGCCCTCGTACCTCGCCGGCATTGCCGTGGAAGATCATTTCGTCGAGCTCGTCGACTTCCTCGTCCATGGCGTCGAGCACCGGCTCGATGTCGCGGCAGAGTTTGTCGCTGACCATGGCGAGCAATTCGCCCGTCTGGCGAGGCCCCTTGCCGGCTTCGAGCGCCAGCCGGATATCGCGCAGCCCGGTGAGGTAATGACCGCTGTCGCGCAGCGTGATCAGCCGGTTCTCGTCGATCCATGCATGCAGCGGCACGAGATCTATGTCGTCAGTCGGCACCTGCACTTCGTCGGGCGGCACGGCGCAAACGCCGCGCAGGATGATCAAAAGGCCGTTTTCGACCTCTTCCACATGCGGCCGGGAGTCTTCGGCAAGCAGCGCCTCAGCGACCAGCGGATCGAGCCCACTCTCGTTGGTAATCCAGTCGGCCGCGGCGGGGTGGTTGCGTTCGAAATGGAACCAGGCGACGCCGTCCGAAGGCTGCCATTGGCAAATGCTCTTCAGATCCAGCGCCTTGCTGCCGCCTTTCCCGTCAAGCAGCATGGCAAAACGTAAACCCGGCTCGGCACCGTAGCGCAGCGGCAGTCTCGGCAGGTCCAATCCACTCTCCTCCCTCGGGGCATGTGTTGCAAGCAGTATGCCAAGTCCTGCTATAATAACAGTAAACAGGAAAGTCGCGAAGGGTCCCACCTGCGATCCAGTGGGTGATCAGGGAGATGACAGATTGACGCAGGCCGTTAAAGATCCGACCTGATTTTCAATGCGATATGCCTCTCAACGCTTGCTTGATGTCGGCAGGGCAGATCAGAAAGGTGGACAGACAGCAAGGTCGCGGCAAAGAATTGGTTCAAAAACGAATGACGAAGCGGCCGCCGGCTTTGCCCTGCTCAAGGTTTTCGAGCGCTCTCGATGCATGCTCAATACTGATTTCCTCTATCGGATTGCGGAGCGGCTTTTCCGCATGGATCGCTACGACTTCGCCCATCTCCCGCCGTGTTCCGACGCTGGTGCCGGTGATGGTGACGCCGGTGCCGGTCAGCCATTCCTGGTTCAGCGGCACCGGTTCCGAGACGAGGGCAGCGGCGACGATGCGACCGCGAGGGCGAACGGCGGCGGTCATCGGTTGCCAGGTCGCGGGACTGGGGGCGAAATTGATGACGGCGTGGAATTTGTCTGTGCGTTGCCGAAGCCGGTCCGGCAGGTCGGCGTCGACCAGTTCGGTCCAGTTTGCGCCATAGCCGGCGGCATGCTCGAGCTTGGCAGGATCGCGATCGATGGCGAGGACGTCGGCACCCAGCCGTCTTGCAAGCTGGACGGCATAGAGGCCAAGGCCGCCGCAGCCGAAAATGGCAACTCGTTCCCCGGCAGTGACGCCGGCGCGGCGGAGCGCGCCATAGGCGGTGACGCCGGCACACATGACTGGCGCAGTGGCAACCGGATCGACACCTGTCGGCAGCGGCACACCGAAACGCGCGTCTGCGACGACATAGTCGGCAAAACCACCGGGGACATTGAGGCCGTGGGCGCGCTGGTGTTGGCAAAAGGATTCCTGCCCATCCAGGCATTCGTCGCAATGCAGGCAGGTGTCGTGCAGCCAAGGCACGCCGGCATGATCGCCGATGGCCCAGCCTTCAACGCCATCGCCAATCGCGGCCACGATGCCGACGCCCTCGTGGCCGAGAATGAAAGGCGAGGGCGCCTCGGGCGGGCGGACGTCGCCCTTCCAGATATGGACGTCGGAATGGCAGATGCCGCAGGCTTCGAGTCGCACCAGCAACTGGCCGGGACCGGCGACCGGTCGGGGAACGGTCCTGATTTCCAGCGGTTCGCCGTAGCGGGTCAGCACCGCGGCACGCATGAATTCATCCATCAGGTCAGTTACCCAGTGCTGCCTTGACCGCGTCGAGTCCCGGCTTGCCGTCCCATGTCTTGACGTCCTTCAGCCAGGCTTCGAGCTTTTCCGGATGTGCTTTCATCATCTTCTTGGCCGCGGCTGGCGCTTCCATGCCGCCGGTCATGATCATGTTCATGCCGGTATTCTCGTAGGAGATATCGAAGACGAGGTWGCTGAGGAATTTTGTCACGTTTGGGCAGTCCGCCGGGTAGCCCTCCCGGACGATGGTGCGCACCGTTGCACCGCCGAAATTCGGGCCGAACTCAACGTCGCCGCCGGAGAGATAGGTCATATCCAGGTTGACGTTCATCGGATGCGGCTGCCAGCCAAGAAAGACGATCCAATCCTTGTTGGGGAGCGAACGGCGGACCTGCGTCAGCATCGCTGCTTCGCTCGATTCGATGACTTTCCAGTTCTTGTCGAGGCCGTGCGTGTGCTTCTCGACCATGTCGAGCAGTGGCTGGTTGGAACCGGCTTCGATGCCATAGATCTTGTGGTCAAGCTTGTCGGCGAATTTCTGCAGGTCGTCGAAGGAGTTCAGGCCGGCATCGGATTCATATTTCGGCACCGCGAGGGTGTACTTTGCGCCCGTCAGGTTCGTCGTCACCGGGATCACCCAGCTCTTGTCAAAAAACTCCTTATAGTCGAGGTCCTGCACCGGCCGCCAATTGCCGAGGAAGACGTCCATCTGGCCGTTCTTCAGCGACTGATAGGTGACGTTGAGGGCGAGCATGGTCTGCTTGGCGTTGTAGCCGAGCGCCTTGAGGATGGTTTCGGCAGTCGTGTTGGTCAGTGCAATGTCGGTCCAGCCGAGGTCGGACATGCGCACCGTCCTGCATTCCGGTTTTTCGGCCGCGAGCGCAGCAGGTAGCAGGATGGCATTCAATGCAATCGAAGCGGCAATGGCTCTGGTGTTCATGACAGTTCCCCTGTTGTTTTCGGCGAGCATAGAACGATAAAATTTTTTTCCAAGATAAAAAATTGTTAGAGCGTACAAAAAATTGTTCTGATAGGAAAAGCCATGCCATCAGGATCGAAGAAACAGAAGACCCGCATCGAGGACATCCGCCGTGTCGAACTCATCGACGCGGCGCATCGCATTTTCCTGCAGGAAGGGCTGAAGGGCCTGACCACGACGAAGATTTGCGCCGAAGCTGGCATGTCGCAGGGCATCCTTACTTATTATTTCAGGGATAAGGAGGAGGTGCTGTTCGAGATGGTGCGGATGAACCACCGGGTGCTGGCCGATGAGGTCGTCGTTCATCTCCGCGCTGCCCGCACCCGCTGGGATCGGCTGATCGCGCTGATCGATGGAAACTTTCCCGCCAATCGCTTTGACCGGCCGGCGGCGAGCGCCTGGATTTCGCTCTATTCGGAGGCGGCACATAATGAGAGCTATGCGCGGCTGCAGCGGCCCTATTACAAACGCCTGCGGTCCAATGTCGCCTCGGTGCTGAAGCCGCTGATGGCGCGCGACGCGATCGACCATTTCGTGCGCGGCTTTGCTGCGATGATCGACGGCCTGTGGATGAGGCGGGGTCATTCGGAAGAGGACATGTGGCTATCCGAGGCGAAGCTTTTGCTTGTCGAATATGTCGAGCAGAGCCTTGGGGCGGACATGGTGCGGATGTTGAAAGCCGAGATTTACCGCAACATTTGATCTCCCAGAGAGTGCGGCAAGCGCCAGACTGGCGCCTGCCCAATGCTTGGATATGCTGGTGCTTATCCGACGCGCTCGATCTTGCCGGCATTCACCACTTCGACCAGGGCATAGGCATTCATGGGCAAGGCCTCCGGCGGGATATTGCAAGCCCTCCTGGCCATGAATCAAAAAAGCGGCCGGAGACGGCCGCTTTCGCTGATATTCTCGATCTCTGTCAGATATTCGACATCAGCACCTTGCGGAGCTTGTCGAACAGTTCGTCGATATGGCTCTTTTCGATGATCAGCGGCGGCGACAGTGCGATGATGTCGCCGGTGGTGCGGATCAGGAGGCCACTCTCATAGGCCTTGAGGAAGGCGGTGAAGGCGCGCTTGGTCGGCTCGCCGGCAATCGGTGCGAGTTCGATGGCGCCGATGAGGCCGAGATTGCGAATGTCGATGACATTCGGGCAATCCTTGAGTGAATGAAGCGCATCTTCCCAATAGGAGGCGAGCTCGGCGCCGCGGGTGAGCAGGCCTTCTTCCTTGTAGGTGTCGAGCGTGCCAAGCGCCGCAGCCGAGGCGATCGGGTTGCCCGAATAGGTGTAGCCGTGGAAGAACTCGATCATGTGCTCGGGACCCTGCATGAACGCGTCATGGATCTCAGCGGTGACGAGCACGGCGCCCATGGGGATGACGCCGTTGGTCAGGCCCTTGGCGGTGGTGATGATATCCGGCTTGACGTCGAAATATTGTGCAGCGAACGGCGTGCCGAGGCGGCCGAAGCCGGTGATGACTTCATCGAAGATCAGCAAGATGCCGTGCTTGGTGCAGATTTCGCGCAGCTTCTGCAGGTAACCTTTCGGCGGCAGGATGACGCCGGTGGAGCCGGCGACCGGCTCGACGATGACTGCGGCGATGGTCGAGGCGTCATGCAGGGTGACGATGCGCTCGAGTTCGCTGGCGATATCGCCGCCATGTTCCGGCAGGCCTTTGGTGAAGGCGTTCTTGTCGGGGAAATGGGTGTGCGGCATGTGGTCGACGCCGGTCAGCAGCGTGCCGAACATTTTTCTGTTGGCGACGATGCCGCCGACGGAGATGCCCCCGAAATTGACACCATGATAGCCACGCTCGCGGCCGATCAGGCGGAAGCGCGAACCGTTGCCTTTGATGCGATGATAGGCGAGCGCGATCTTGAGCGCCGTTTCGACCGATTCAGAGCCGGAATTGGTGTAGAGCACATGCTCCATGCCTTCGGGCGCGATGTCGATCAGGCGGTTGGCGAGTTCGAATGCCTTGGGATGGCCAAGCTGGAAGGCCGGCGCGTAATCGAGCTCGCCTGCCTGCTGGCGGATCGCCTCGGTGATCTTGGGGCGGCAATGGCCGGCATTCACGCACCAGAGACCGGCGGTGCCGTCGAGCACGGTGCGGCCATCATGTGTCTTGTAATACATGTCCTGGGCGCTGACAAAAAGCCGCGGCTCCTTCTTGAATTGCCGGTTGGCAGTGAAGGGCATCCAGAACGCACGCATGTCATTGGGCGTGGTATTGAGGCGGTTCGACATAGTTTTCTCCGGAATTGGTCGAAAAACGCGGGGAATAGGCCGATAAATCCTCCCCCTTCGTGCTTTTTTCGAGCGTTCGGCGGCCAAACCAGCATATTCGTATTGGTCGGTCAAACTACCAAGCACGCGGCCTTTTTCAAGGCGTAGCACGGAATTTCATAAGAGATCACCGGAATTGATCAGGGCCCGGGCAAGCCCGAAGCAAGCTTGACGTGACACAGCTCGCGCGGGAAGAACGTGCCGCGGCAGGGAATCAGGGCATGGTGGCGCGCGCTTCCCCAAATGTGGCGGCAAGCCAGAATAGACTCCGTTTCCCAATGACCGGGGAAACGGAGTTCTTGGCGTCTGGTCCGCTCTTTTCGGGTGCCGTTTAGCGATCCAGCACGTCGCGGATATCCACCAGGCTCGAACGGGCGTTGAGCAGGTAGAAGCCTTCGGTCGCCAGATGCGACGGCATGATCAATCCATCCTCGGCGCCGTTGGAGATGATCAGCGGCCGGATATCGAGCGCCTTGCGGAAGCGGCTGAGCATCACGCCCCAGATCTGGCCAAGGTTCTTTTCCTGGATGGTCGAGGCAAAGTCGATGCGAGCGGCGGAGAGAAGGCCGTAATAGCCGTACATCTGGCCGTAAGCGAACCAGAAGCGGTCATCGGCGCGCGTGTCGAACCAGCCGGCGCTATGTTTTTCGGAACGCTCCTGGAGGATGCTCGACGTGCTGCCGAGATCGCTCGAGACGCGATCGAGGAACTGCAGCAGGTTGTCGGCGCGACCGTCGAAGGTTGCCTGGCAATTCGCCAGTTCGACATTGAAGTCATGCAGTTCCTTGATCGCCTGGTTGAAGATGGCCGGTGCCGGCGTGCGGAAGCCGAATGGGGAGCGACCGATATACCAGGCCTCTTCGTTGTATTGCATGTTCTGGCGGGCATCCTGAAGGTTCTTGTTGACGCTCGAGGTGGCGCGGACACGCGCCAGCGTGTCGACCAGTTCGATGGTCGTGCGGCGGATGGTCTGGTTCATGCCGCGCTGGAAGCTGGCTTTGTTGTCGAGGAATGGCGTGTCGTCCCAGTCAAGGCCGAAAAAGCCCATCTTGTAGAGCAGTGCCGAACTGATCCAGGTGTTCTGGTTGACCTCATTGTTGATAAGATCGGCGGTGACGTCGACGATTGCCGAGCGCTCACACTTCTTCGGCGCGGAGGTATCCTCGCCGGCCAGCGGCTGTCCGGCGGACAGCTTGCGCTCCCCGAGCTTGTAAGTGGCGACATAGTCGGGATCGAAGCCGTTCCAGGACTGCGTGATCCAGACAAAGTGACCGTAGGCGACGACGAGGATCAGCAGGATCAGACCGACCACGGCCTTGATGATCAGGCCGCGCGACGCATACCAGCGGCTGGCGCTCATGAACGGAAACAGGATCCAGGCGATCAGAATGCCGATGCCACGGCCGATGGCGCTGAATATGCCCTGGATGAAGTTGATGATCGGGTCCAGCATGCGTCAATCCCTGGTTATGCCATAGAGGCGGCGGCGGAATGCCAGTTTGTCTTTGAGATATGTGCCTTCCAGCGTCTTCACAACATAGTCCCTGAACTTTTCCGAGTAGCGTTCATAGGCGTCGTAAAAGCCTTGCTTATCGAAAATATAGCGGGAGACGAAATCGAAGGGCTGCATCTGCGACAGAAGCCGGTTGACCAGCCACTGGTCCGGATGGTCGGGTTCGGCGCGGGTGAGCAGGAAGCGGTAGCGGGCGGCAATATCTTTCATCCGGACCTGGCCGGTGGTCGTGACCACGCGGTACATCTCGCTCAGCACCGGATAGCTGCCTTCCTCGGAGACCAGCCGGGCATTCATATGCGCCCAGGTCTGCAGCCAGACCATGTCGGCCTTGGCGGGATCGAAATTGGGGTCATGGGCAGCGGCGAGGCCGATCAGGATCATCTTCAGCCGATGTTCGTAGAGGCCCGAATCCTGGATCCAGGAGGCCTGCGGCAACTGGATGCGCTTGGTGCGGGCGAGGAAGCCGTAGATCGTCTCGTAGTCACTGCTGTCGATATAAGAAACCTGCCAGGGCCGCGCCTTGCGGAAGCCCGGCACGGTCGACGAACAGATGACGGTCGAGTTACGGTCATCGTGGAAGACGAAGACGCCGCCAAAATGATTGGCCCAGAAGGCGTCGTGGCGAAAGACCAGCTTGTCGGGCACCAGGGTGTTCTGGCGGATGTCACCGGTCAGCTTCGCCAGGTCGACCATGCGGGTCAGCATGTCGTCGTCGCGCCAGGCATTCGGCTGGGAGAGGAGCTTGTCGGACAAGGCGCGCAGTTCCGAGGCCTTGCCGAGGATATCTTCGGCCGAATGGACGCGGAAATTCACCTCGTTGATCGAGAGCAGGTCCTCGATATGGTCGACGGTCGCCACCGAATCCTCGATCTCGCCATAGAGCGCGTCCTTGATGGTGACGGCGCTGATGGCGCGGGCATTGGCGACGAAGAATTCATGCATCAGGCCGGCGGTGTTGGAGAAGCTCGTATGCACCACCGGCAGGTTTTCCTGGTCCGGAGTCAGGATGATGAAGCGGCGATTGACGCGATGCGGATCGAGATAATCCTCGTCGTTCAGTTCCTCGGCGACCTCGGGCGAGAAGCCGGTCATGTCGATGTTGAATTCGGTGAGCTTGGTTTCGGGCATGCCGAAACCCTTGAGCGCCTTGTTGTAACGGGCGATCAAATGCGGCTCGTTGACGGTGAGCAGCCGGCCGTAGATCAGTTCTGCTTCGAGGAGGCGCTTCATGCGGGGGCCAAACGACTATCTGTAGATTTCACGACGATGTCCGATTTCGATGACGAGAACGACGAGGCGTTGGTCCTGGATGTGGCAGATGATCCGATAGTCGCCGACTCGATAGCGCCAGAGGTTTGTATACTGCTTACCGACGAGCGCCTTGCCAATACGACGAGGACTTTCGACGCCGCTCACCCGTTCTCGTAGAAAATCGCTAATACGTCGGGCATCGGATTTGTTCAGCTTTCCTAGCTGCTTCTCGGCGCTGGCGTCGATCTCAATCTTCCAGACCAAGCCTGCGTTCCACCTCTTCCAAGGTATAGGTTCTGCTCTCCCCGGCTTCGATTTTTCTTAACACTTCTTCGGCGCGCATGACATCCTCAATGTCCTCGATATGTTCAAGGATGGCTTCTGAAATGAAGTCATTTGGCGATTGTCCTGCTGCATCCGCAAGCGATTTCATGCGTTCGAATAGCGCTTCGGGCAAATGGATAGCAGTTTGGATTGTCATGGCTGGTCCATCCTTTCCACCAGATCGTCTAGCGTCACTTCAAGCTCCTGCGCAATTTTTTTCAAGGTTGCGATGCCGCCATCCTTCTTGCCGGTCTCGATCTCCGAGAGGAAAGCTGCGCTGATGCCCGTTCGCTCCGCAAGCTCCTTGCCTGTCAGGCCGCGTAATTCGCGGTAGACTCGGATCGGACTTTCTCCATCCATCAAACGATTGGCGAATTCCTCCGGGATAGCCTCTTCGTCTCCGGCCGCGAGCTTCTTCCGATATTCCGCAACAGCTGCGAGATCCTCCGCCAGTTCAGCCTTCTCCAGCAACGCGTCATAGTCATGACGGCTGAGAACAATCATTTCCTCACCATTCGGAGTCTTGAAAGACACGGCCGTGTTCATGGCTCTCATTCCTTGTAGACATCGCCCCGCGGGCCGCCTTTGATCACCTCGATGACGATATCGTTCTCATCGAAGATAACGCGCCAGTCGCAGACACGCAGTCGAAAAGAATCCTCGCTCTGCAGCTCTTTCACGTTGTTCGCCATCGACGCAGGATCAGCGGCATATTGACGGATTTTCGATCTGATCCTTTCGGATTCATTCTTTGGGATGCGTTTGAGCGTTCTGATCGCCTGTTTGCTGTAAGCTATTTTCTTCATGCGAACATAGCTCCTTGGGCCCGAACCATCAAGGAAATTAGCTGTCGGCTAATTTTTCTATCAACCCCACCGCCCATCGCGCTTCATCGCCTCGATCTCCTTCACCGCCTTCTCCCTCTGCCGCTCGCGGCGAATGATGTCGTTGATCGCCGCATCATCCGACTTGTCGGTGTAGCGGAATTCGCTGTCGGCGTAGCGGTTGATTTCCTGAAGGATCATGTCGAGCGTGATCGGACCGCGCAGGTCCTCGATCATGGTTTTCTTCTCGTCGTATGATTTGTGCATAAACGCCTCCGGCTTGACGAACCAGTCGTCCGGCAGGTCGACATCCATGGCGCGCATCTTGATCGCATCGGTGATGTTCTTGATGGCGCGGCCGGTGAAGCGCGGTTCGGCCTCGCGAATCATGTGCAGATAGGTGCCGACATCAGCGATCGTTTTCAGGCCGCCTTTTTCCTTGGTGAATTTGTCGTAGACGGCGGCGAGGCCTTCTTCCTGCGGTTTGGCATGCGCCTCGTAGCTGGTGGCGACGGCGCGCTTGATTTCCTGGTTGGCGTAGAGCTTGTGGTCGCCGAGCGGGATCGAGTGGTTCTTGCCGGCAAGCAGGGCAAAGATGTCGATATAGTCCTCGCGCGTCTGCGGGCCATCGACCAGCCAGCGGGCGCCGGCGCGTTGGCGCAACGCGTCGTCGACATTTTCCGGATAGTTGGAGAACATGCCGAAACTGGCATTGCCGCGCACCACGGTTGAGGCGCCGGCGAAGCTTTCCATCAGCACAGCGGTGACTTCCTGCTGGCCAGCAGAAGCGCGGTCGTCGGAGCGTTTTGCCGCCACCTGATCGATGTCGTCGATGGTGCCGAAGCCGATCGCCTTCGGATTGATGACGTTGTTGATGAAATCCTTGCAGTTCTGACCGGATTTGCCCTGGTAGGAGGAGATCTGGTCGACGCCGAAATTCTCGTAGTGGAAAGTGTAGCCGGCGACCTGGCAATAGTCGTTGATCAGGCCGGCAATCATCTGGATCAGCGTYGTCTTGCCGGTGCCGGGCATGCCGTCGCCGATGAAGGTGAACAGAAAGCCGCCAAGCTCGACGAAGGGGTTCATCTGTCGGGAAAAATCATAGGCCATGATCATCTTGGCAAGCTTCATGCCCTGATATTTGGCGATGTGATTGCCGACCACTTCCTCCGGCTTTTTGAAGGTCATGGTCAGCGGCTTGCGCTTCTGGCCGGGGGCGACGTCGAAGCCGTTGAGATCGAAATCGTCCTGCTCGATGCGGATATGAACATTTTCGAAGGCGGCAAGGCCGGCAAAGCGCGGCTTGCGCGAGATCAGGCCTTCGATGGCAACGCGCGCGAAGGCGCGGGCGCGGCTGGTGAGGCCGAGATCGTCCGGCGCACCCTGGATGGCGCGTTCAAGGCCTGCGACCATGGATTTTGCCGCATCCTGCGGCGTGTCGAAGAGATAGTCGGGTTCCGGCACATCCTCGGCCGGCTCGCCTTCACCGGAGAGGGTGACTGAGAGGTAAGCGGCGACGGAAAAGGCGGCGATATAGGCCGCAGCGGCGAGCAGGCTTTTGAAGGTCTCGGCGTCCTGTCCCTGCAGGGGGGCCGCGGCGTTGCGCGCCTGCAGGCCTTCGAGATTGGTCTGGCGGGCGAAAACATCGGCGACGGCAAGACCGACCATGATGCCGCGGCGGGTGCGATAGAGCAAAGCGTGCTGGGCCGGGGACAGCATCTGGTCGCCGGGACGGGTCGCCTGGATCACCTGAGCCAAGCCCACCTCTCGGGTCTTGCGCACCCCCGTCGTCGACACGGTCGGCACGAAGCGGCGGCCGGTGCCGGCGATCGTGGTGCCGGTGCCGCTGGCGTCGCTTTCCAGCATCACCAGCTTGGTCACCATGCTCTGTGCGGTCACCATATGCTTGGCGATGTCCTCCTCGGGGATTGCCGTCAGGCCGGTGTTCAGTGCCATGGGGTAGAGCCTTTCGAGTTAACGGTATCGGTGCCTTTGCCGGCGTTGCGTAAGGGCAAGATCTCGGCGGCAGTTGCAAACGCGGTCGGGTGTGGTCAATCTCCGAAGTATGAGACCGCGAGGCCGGTTGGGTGTCCCTGCCTCATACCTCGCTCGTCACCTGATTTCCCGAAATCACATGCACCTTGTACCCGGCAAAGATCGACTCCGCCTCACCGGAGGCATAGAGCGCGGTATAGGCCTCATGCGGCACCAGCGCATGCTTCTCAAAGCCACTGACGCCCATGCGCGCCGCTTCGAGGTCGTTGGTGTCGATGTGGAATTCCTCTTCCGCAGGGGTCGACGAGAAGAAGCCCTTCACTTCCGGCTTTTCGCGCTTGGAAAACACTTCCTGCGCCGTCCAGGTCAGAAGCCAGGCATTTTCCGGCTTCTTGACGCGCGACAGGATGCCGTTGATCACGGCATTGTTCTCGGTGATCCCGGCTGAATAGAACGGGCCGACGACGATGCGGCGGAGTTGTTTTGGGTGCAGCGTTGGAAAATCCTTGTCCAGATTGGTGGCAATGGTCACCGGCGACAGCGAATAGGCATTGTTGCGGATGACGAAATCGTCGAAGCGGGCGGCCAGTTCCGGATTGAGCAGGCCGCCGACGGGCAGGGGGATATCGACCTCGGGATTCAAATGACCGTCGCGAGTCACCAGCATGCGCATCATGTTCTCGGACGAATCCTCGATGCGGGCGATATAGATCATCGGCAGCGTCTGCGAGCCGTCGAAGGAGGCCCAGTTGACCACGCAGGCCGGCCGCATCGTCTCGCGGTTGACGGCGACGGACGACGTTTCCGGCAGCACGACCGGCGAGAAGACCTCGCCTTTCAGCACCTCTTCGAGATAGAGGCGCTCGGCCATGCGCGTCTGCAGCACTTCGGGAAAGGCCTTGCTGCGCAGGATGAAGTCGACCATTTCGGCGCGCAGGCGGCCGGCATCGGGGATGGCGGCGAGGCGCTCCGGCGCGGCCTTGCGGTCATTTTCCAGTTCCAGGACATTCTGGTAGACAGGGAAGCCGGATTCGGCGCGCGAGATACGGAAGCGGTCCATGAAACCGATCTTGTTTTCCCAGCAGCGCAGCGAGGCCTTCAGCCGGTCGATATATTTCATGATCACGGTGGCCGTGAGGTCGCGCATCTGCTGGCCGCGCGTCACGTCGTCGAGATAGAGTTCCATGCCGTCGAAGGCCGAGCGGACGGTCTGGAAATACTGGCCGACGGCGGGTTCCAATGCATTCATAGGCTGTTCACACCATTACTTGACGCCGATGAACGGCAGGGCGGAGCCCGGCACCATCGAATTCGGCAATTGGCCATTCCATTTTTCCGATGCCGTGAGGCTGATCAGCAGCGGATTGTCCTTCAGAGCGGCGCCTTTGGCTCGGATCGCGTCCGCCTCGGCATTGCCCGCCAGCCGCACCGCGTCGGCATTGGCCTGCGCCTCGGCGCGGACGGCGTCAGCACGGGCGTTTGCCTGGGTGACGGTGATCTGTGCCTGGACCTTTTCACGCTCGGCGTTCTGGCGGATTTTCTGCACCTCGACCTCGGCCAGCATGCGGTTTTCAATCGACTGCTCGTAGGCGTCGGAGAAATCTATATTCTCGATCTGCACGCTATCGATGATGACAGGACCCTGGACCGATTTGCGGATCGCCGCTTCAGTGTCAGCGTTCAGCCGGGCACGTTCCTGGATGGCGGTGACGGCATTGAACTGGCCGAAGACATTCTTGACTTGTTCGTAGACGCGCCTGTCGATCAGGCGATTGACGATGCCTTCTTCGCCGCCATATTCGGCATAGATTTTTGCGACCTGGTCGGCCGGCAGGTGATAGCTCACCGAAAGCGTGATGTCGGCTGGCTGCTGGTCTCGCGAATAGGTGTTGACCTTGCTGTAGACCTGCGCGCGGTTCTGCACCGAAATCTTCACGACTTTGTCGAAGACGGGCAGCTTGAAACCCAGGCCTGGTTCAGCCGTGCCGACCACGGCGCCGTTCCGCAGGATCACGCCGCGTTCGCCCTGATCGACGGTATAGAAGCTGCCGCCGACGAAGATCGGTCCGAAGATGACGATCAGGACGATGACGACGATCGCTTTCAGAATGATGTTTCGTCTGGACGACGACGCTGCGGCATTGTCCGCCATGATTCCCTCCGGCAAAGCGGTTTGCCGCGAACGGATCATCCGCTCGCGGCGTTTGTCGAACCGGCCTTGCGTTTATTCCTTCACGTAGTTCGCTGAATTGTGCTTATCCATCACCGTCTGGAAGCGGCGGGCGAAGGCGTCGTCGGCGAGCTTCTTGCGGCGCTGGATGTCGGCGGACGCCAGCATGTTCTTCTCATGCAGTTCCAAGAGGTCGCCGATATGGCGCTGCGAGGCGGCGCCGATGCCGGCCATGGTTTCTTCCGCGGCGGTATCGACCTGGCTGCCAAGCGTGTTGATCTTGTGGGCGACATCCTGCTGGGCGGCGGTCTTCAAAGAATCTTCCAGCGCCTTGTAGAGAACGATGCGCTGCTCGGTGTCGATGGTCAGCTTGTTGATCAGCGTGTTCTGGGCGGCGATCTGGTTGTTGAGCGAATCGACGAAGGTCTGGAACATCGAGGTATAGCGCTCGAGCGTCTGGCTTTCGGCGAGCAGTTCCTGCTCCTTGGCCTGCATCTGGTTATATTCGGTGGCGAGCTTGGAACGTTCACCCTCCAACTCGGTGCGGCCCATCTGGTCGGTGGCGGCGGCGATCTTGTTTTCGATGTCCAGTAGCATCGGGTTCAATTCTTCGATGCGCTTCTGCACGGCTTCGAGGTTGGTCACCGTGTTCTTGCGGCGCTCGATCACCTGGACGAGGTTGTTTTCCGACTGCTTGTAGCGCGTGTCGAGGATGTTCTTCTGGTCCTTGAGCATGCCGACGATCGTGTCGGACTTGGCGAGCAGTTCCTGCAGGTTGCCTGCCAGCGACATGTTGCGGACACGCTCGGTGCGCATGCGCTGGGCGCTCTGCTTGGAGAACAGGCCGACGAATTTTTCCATGCCGGTCTGGCTCTTCATGCTCTCGAATTCGGAACCGAAGACATTGGTGGCATCTTCAAGGCCGATGATCAGGTCGGCGATATTGCCTTCCATGACCTTCTGCTGGTGGATCACGTCCTGGATGCRCGCATTCTCGATATCGAAATTGACGTCGCCGAGCTTGGTGTCGGCCTTGGCGAATTTGTCGAGCACTCCGGTGGAGGCGTCGAGTTTGCCGCGCATGTCGTTGACGACAGTGCGGGTCTTCTCGATTTCGGCATCGAAGGACTGGAGCGTGGCCATTTTGATTCCCCTGGATATCCGCGTGGCGGTGCGGCGTTGAGACAAGTCTGGTCGGCAGGAGAATAGCGTGTTTTCAGCAATATGGAACCCGCGCGACCCGCTGGCGAGGACTAAGATTTGGTGACGGTCGGAGAACGCGCAAGGGGAAGGGATTATTCATTTTGATCTCCTTCCGCGGCTTTGAACGGCTATTGCCGCGCATTGGTGGCGCGCAGAAAGGCGATGATGTCGGCAATATCCTTGTCGTCCGTCAAGCCGGCAAATGTCATGTTGGTGCCGGGAACCAGTCTGCGCGGGCTCCTGACATAGGCCGCGAAGGTCCCGTCGTCCCATTTGACGCCGTTTGCGGCGAATGCGCGCATCGCGTCGGAATAATGTTGGAAACTCAGAAGCGTTGCGGCCGGCTGATCCATCACGCCGTAGAGTGACGGGCCGACACGGTTGAGGTTTTTCTCGATGGAATGACAGGCCGCACAGCGCCTATCGAACATCGCTTCGCCATGATTGGGATCGCCGCCCGCATGTGCCTGTGCGGCAGCCGTGAGCAGGCCGGCCGCGAGAAGAAGTCTCCGTGGCGTCATCATGTCTTGTCCCTCAAACATTCCGGTGCGTCGTGGCCATCGCTCAGACCTGGGACGGACCAACAGGCCAAGTTCTTCGATCGTCCCTGCTTTTTGGATGAAGACTCCTCCAGGCCTCATTACCAGCCAGATTTCACCGCCTTCGGATTCTTCAGATAGGCGATCAGATTGACGATATCCTGCGATTTCCTGAGGCCGGTGAAAGCCATCCTGACGCCCGGAATATAGTCGCGAGGCGCCGTGAGATAGGCGGTCAGCGTTGCTTCGTCCCATTTGTGACCGGCGGCGCCGAAGGCGGTCATCGCGTCGGAATAGGTGTAGTTGGGTGCCGAGGCGGCCGGCCGGCCGACGACGTGGAACAGCGACGGGCCGATCCGGTTTGCGCCTTCGTCGACGGAGTGGCAGGAGCGGCAGTTGTGGAAAACCGCCTCGCCCTTGACGGGATCGCCGTCGGCAAACGCCTGGCTGGCCGTGCCGGTCAGGATCAGAGCAGAGAAAAGACAGAGGGCTTTCACGATATTTCCTTCGTCATTTTTGGTTTTGCACATGTCTCTGTTCCCCGAAACCGGTGGCCACTTTCGGGCGACATGCTCGGCGGCCGTTGACGATAATCAATCACATCCGCGTTATCGCCAACAGGGGCATTGCGTCGCAGAGCCACTGCAAAAACACAATCCACAGGCGGTTTTCGGTAGAGATCGTTACAGGAATTTTGTCGCAGGGAGGGATTGCGGCATGGTGGCGTCGCTAATCAACACGTCAACGCCGCCAATTCGCTTGAATTTGTTTCACGTTGGTGGTTGGCTAGGACAACCAAAAGAGGGAGAACCTAAATGACATCTTTCGTCACCAAACTCACAGTCACGCTCGGCATGTCGCTGGCGGCCTTTGTGGGTGTTGCTCAGGCGGCCGAGCCGGAGAGCTGCGGCACCATTCATTTTGCCCAGGTGAGCTGGACCGATATCCAGGCCACGACCGGCACGGCAACGACGATCCTCAAGGCGCTCGGTTATAAGACCGACATCAAGGACCTCGACGTGCCGATCGTCTACCAGGGGCTGGCCAACAAGCAGCTCGACATCTTCCTCGGCAACTGGATGCCGTCGATGGCGCCGATCATCAAGCCGTTTGCCGATGCCAAGACCGTGCTGACCGTGCGCGCCAACCTTGAAGGCGCCAAGTACACGCTTGCGACCAATGAGGCCGGCGCCAAGCTCGGCATCAAGAGCTTTGCCGACATCGCCAAGCACAAGGATGAACTCGAAGGCAAGGTGTACGGCATCGAGCCGGGCAATGACGGCAACAAGCTGATCCTCGACATGATCAACGGCAACAAGTTCGATCTGAAGAGCTTCAAGCTGGTCGAATCGTCCGAACAAGGCATGCTGTCGCAGGTCGCCAAATACGACAATGCCGGCAAGCCGATCATCTTCCTCGGCTGGGCGCCGCATCCGATGAACACCAAGTTCAAGATGACTTATCTGGCGGGTGGCGACGACGTTTTCGGCCCCGACTTCGGTGGTGCGACCGTGTTCACCAACACCCGCGCAGGCTATTCCGAGCAGTGCCCGAATGTCGGCAAGTTCCTGCAGAACCTGTCGTTCACGCTGGACATGGAAAACCAGATCATGGGCAAGATCATGGATGACGGCATGCAGGGCGACAAGGCTGCCAAGTCCTGGCTGAAGAAGAACCCCGACGTCATCAAGCCCTGGCTCGCCGGCGTGACGACCAAGGATGGCGGCGACGCCGAAGGTGCCGTGAAGTCGGCTCTCGGCCTGTGATCATCCGGCCTTCAGGGGCGGCTTTGCCGCCCCTGTCCGTCACACATTTTTGAGGGGTAAGGGATGGAATGGCTGCACTCGTGGCTGCTTGACGATGATGGAAAGATCCAGGTCGGCAAAGGCGCCAAAGTTGTCGTTGATTGGATCACCCATAATCTGGCTGGGCTGTTCAATCTCATATCGGTCGTTTTCACGGACGTTTACAATTGGTTGGTTTTGGCTCTGTTCGGGCCGTTCGATGGTGAATCGCGCTGGGCCATGTTCTATGCGGCATTCATCATTGTCGTATTTTGCGGCTTAGCCTGGCTGCTGCGCCGACAAATCGGCGTTGTCATCTTCACGGCACTGGGGCTCCTGCTGATTTACAATCTCGGCTACTGGCTCGAGGCCATGCAGACTTTGTCCCTGGTGCTTGTCGCCACCTTCATTTCGATGCTTGTGGGCGTGCCGGTCGGCATCCTCTCAGCGCGTCGCCCATGGTTCTATGCTGCAATTCGGCCAATCCTCGACCTGATGCAGACGGTGCCGACCTTCGTTTACCTCATCCCTGCACTCATCCTTTTCGGCGTCGGTCCGGTGTCCGGCATGGTGGCGACGATCATCTTCGCCATGCCTGCGCCGATCCGGCTGACGCGGCTCGGCATCATCTCCACGCCGCCGTCCCTGATCGAGGCCGCGCAGGCGTTTGGCGCGGCGCCGATGCAGGTGCTGACCAAGGTGGAACTGCCCTATGCACTGCCACAGATCATGGCGGGCTTCACCCAGACGATCATGCTGTCGCTCTCCATGGTGGTCATCGCCTCGATGGTCGGCGCCGACGGGCTTGGCACGCTGGTGCAGCGCGCGCTCGGTCAGATGAATGTGCCGATGGGATTTGAATCCGGCCTCTGTATCGTCATTCTGGCCATCATCCTCGATCGTATCTTCCGCTTTTTTGACGAAGGAGAGACGACATGAGCGCGATCCAGTTCGACAATGTCTCGATCATCTTCGGCAACAATGCCAACCGGGCGCTGGCCATGGCCGACCAGGGCAAGACGCGCGACGAGATCAGCGCCGCGACCGGCTTGGTGCTCGGCGTGGCCAATGCCTCGCTCAACATCGAAGAGGGCGAAATCCTGGTGCTGATGGGGCTTTCCGGCTCCGGCAAGTCGACACTGCTCCGGGCCGTCAATGCGCTGGCGCCGGTGGTGCGCGGCGAAGTGAAGGTCAATGCCTCGGGCCGCTCGACCAATCCCTACAAATGCAATGCACCGCAACTGCGCGATCTGCGTATGCATCTCGTATCGATGGTGTTCCAGCAGTTTGCGCTTTTGCCGTGGCGAACCGTGGCCGAGAATGTCGGCTTTGGGCTTGAGCTGGCCGGTGTGCCGGACGGCGAGCGCAAGAAGCGGGTCGGCGAACAGCTTGAGCTTGTCAATCTGTCCAAGTGGGCTGACCGCAAGGTGCAGGAACTGTCGGGCGGCATGCAGCAGCGTGTCGGCCTGGCGCGCGCCTTTGCCACCGGCGCGCCGATCCTCTTGATGGACGAGCCGTTCTCGGCGCTCGACCCGCTGATCCGCACTCGTCTGCAGGACGAATTGCTGGAATTCCAGCGGAAGCTCAAGAAGACTATCCTGTTCGTCAGCCACGACCTCGACGAGGCGTTCCGGATCGGCAATCGTATCGCCATCATGGAAGGCGGGCGCATTGTCCAGTGCGGCACGCCGCAGGACATCGTGCGCAATCCGATCGACAAATATGTCGCCGATTTCGTCCAGCACATGAATCCGATCAACATGCTGACGGCAGCTGACGTCATGCGCCGGGACTTTGACCCGTCCGCCAAGGTCGCCGGCACTGCGATGCCACATGCCCGCCTCCAGGATGTGCTCGACGCCATGTCGCGCACGCCCGGCGTCATCGGCGTGGTCGACAACGGTACGCTGATCGGCGCGATTTCGGCTCAGGACGTCGTCAACGGCCTGACGCAGCACCGCACCAAAGATTAAGCCGGGAGGCCGGGAGGGTCGTCATGAAACCCGAGAAACCGGCCTCCGTCATCCGCCCGACCGACGACGATGCACGGCGCCTGGCGCGCACACTTCTGCGCGGAGCGCGGTTTGCCGCGCTCGCGGTGCTTGAACCGGAGACCGGTCATCCGTTTTCCAGCCGCGTTCTCATCGGCACCGATGTCGATGGGACCCCGGTCATGCTTGCCTCGACGCTCGCTGTCCATACCCGGGCAGTGCTCGCCGATCCACGCTGCTCGCTCCTGGTCGGCGAACCCGGCAAAGGCGACCCGCTTGCCTGGCCGCGGCTGACGGTGCTGGCGGATGCCCAACGCGTAGAACCTGACACCGAATCACATTCGCGAATTCGTGCCCGGTTTCTCCGGCGCCACCCTAAATCAGGTCTTTATGCCGATTTTCAGGACTTTTCCTTCTTCAGGCTTGTGCCAAAATCGGCCAGCTTGAACGGCGGGTTTGGAAAAGCATACAGAATTTTAGCATCCGATTTAATAATTGATTCACGTGCCATTTATGACATAGCTGATCAAGAGTTGCAATTATTAGCGGAGATGAATTCCCCTGATGCGGGTATTGCGGCTTCACTGATAAAATATTTTTTCAAAGAAAAAACAGGGGATTGGCGAGCTGTTGGTGTGGATGCCGAAGGAGTCGACCTCGCGCGTGGAGAGCATCTGAGACGTTTTGAGCTCGGACAAACTCTGGCTGATGTAAGCGGTGTGATTGCTGCATATTCGAATATCCTAATGAATATACATTAAATTTAGCAGTGTACATGGCTGTCTTCTCCTTGTTAGTGTTTATCGTTCAATTTCAAGAACGTGGGGTGATTGATTGAACGATCATTCAATAGGGGTGGATGAAAGTATTTGCCATGAAAATGAGGAAACTATCGGAGCATTCCGGCGCTGCGGCGGCACTATTGTCCGCCATGGCCAATCCTAAGCGACTGATGATTCTCTGCAATCTGGTGAATGGCGAGGTTCCCGTGGGGATTCTCGCCAATCAGGTGGGGCTCAGCCAGTCCGCCTTGTCGCAGCATCTGTCCAAATTGCGGGCGCAGAAGCTGGTCAAGACACGGCGGGACGCGCAGACGATCTATTATTCCAGCAACTCGGCGCAGGTTATTACCCTGCTCTCGGCGCTGGAGTCGATCTACGGCGAGGTGGAAATTGCCAAGACGGCCGCTTGAGGTTGTGTAATTTGAAACAACCGATGGTGGCGAGGCTCGATGTCTGAGGGGTTGGACAGCAGAGCCTCGTACCGGCTCCCACGGTTCGGAGTGCATCAAAGCAAGAAATTTCCCGGGCCCGCCGCAAAGCGGGCCCGGGCATTGTTGTTATTCATATCTGACCTGGACAGCAGCGATCGATTTTCACCGATGGCGACCGAACTGTTGTTATTGCCGCCACGGTGCTCACCCAGAACACCCCGTTGAATTGCAAAGCGCTCAGACAGTTCAAGCCGACGGCTGCGAGTGGCTTTCTGCCGTTGACTTGAACGGACGCGGCCGGAATGGCGCAAAGACCAACTGTGATGCTTGATCAGAATCGCCGCGTATGGAAAGTAGGTTCAGATTGCGTGCTGGATTGCAACGGCGGATATGACTACATTGGCGATGACATATCGGCGGTCGTGTCAGGAGCCAAACGAGGTCTGTTGTCTTGCTTCTGCGCCTCAGCCGCGGCGGAGATGTGACAGATGGTGTCGCGTTCTCGATGTCATCCAGGGCGTATTGAGTTATGGGAACGAAACGTCCTTTGGGCTCCGAGCTACACTCGTCGTCTCTGCAGCAGATGCTGATGCCGGCAGGGTCTTGATTTTCATTTCTTGAATTTGGCAGCGAGCATAGGACGGGCGATCATCGGACAGCGGGACACACTTTATACAGCACTTGCCAATGGCGTGCCGGAGGGGGCGGTTTCCGACCTGCTGTTTGAGGTAGGCACGGCCTTCGACATGAAGAATGCCAGCTTCCTGCTGATGCCGTCGAAGACCGACGATTCCTTGTCGAAGCTGATCTTGCTGAGCTCGATGCCGCGAGAATTTTGGGAGCGTGTCGATCAGCTTTACCCGCTGCCCACCTCTCAGCTGTTCAACACGGCACGCAGTTCGCTGGTGCCGGTGACGTGGTCGCTCGATGAAATACGACGGCAAAACCTGTTGATTCACGGCGTCGAGCCGGCCATCGTGCCGTTCCTCCGGCAATTCGGTATCAGCCACGGCGTTGTCTTTCCGGTGTTTTCCATCGACGGGATGCGCCATGCGCTCAGGTTCGACGGCGACCGCGCGCCGCTGACGCAGGCGGAGATCAACGAGCTCGCCATGCTTTCGGCGCATTTCGTCCAGGCCTATGACCGGTCCCGCTATCCCCTGAGCGACCCCATGGGATTGACGGAACGGGAGCTGGAAGTCGTACAATGGAGCGCCACCGGCAAGACCTCGCTGGAGATCGCGGCGGTCATGTCGCTCTCAGACCACACGATCAATGCCTATATGAACAACGCGTTGAGAAAGCTCGACTGCACGAGCCGGACCCAGCTGGTCGCCAAAGCGCTCAGGATGCGTCTCATCAGCTGATCTGGCCATGGTTGACCAGCGAGGCCGGTCACGCCGAAAGTCCTTCGTCCGGCTTCTCTACCTTGGCATCGGCGCTCTTGGGCTTCATGTAGTACATGATGCGTTCGAGCATGCCGAGCATCACAGCCGAGATCACGAAGGCGATGTGCATACCCGTGAGCAGCATCAGCTTGGTGTTGTCGTACTGGTTGGCATTGAGGAAGATCTGCAGCAGATGGATCGAGGAGATGGCCACGATCGAAGAAGCGACCTTGATCTTCAGGCTGCCGGAATCGAGCTTGCCGAGGAAGGAGACGTCGGACTCGCCTTCTTCGTCGAAGCGGCTGACGAAATTCTCATAGCCCGAGATCATTACCATGACGATCAGGCTGGCCACCAGCGCCGCATCGATCAGTGTAAGCATGGCGAGAATCATGTCCGCCTCGTCATAGACGAAAACGTTCTGCGCTATTTTCCAGAACTTATAGCCAAAGGACACGGCGTAGACCGCCAGCGCTGCGACCAGTCCCAGATAGAACACGACCAGGATCCAGCGACTGGAGAGGATGATGCGTTCCACGAGCAGTTCGAGCGATTTCATCGGCAGTCCTTCGAATGTTTGCACTGCGGCATAATTAGCGAGGGTAGGGGGCTTGTTCAATGGCAGGCTGTTGCAAAGCGGAGTCACTCGCCCACACTCTTGCGCTCACGATTCGTCAACTGCAAATGCAGGTCTTGAATGTGACGCCCGATCGCCGCATTTTAGGCACGCGCGACGATGATTTGCTTTTGAAGCGGTATAACCTCTCTTGATGCCGAGACTGACGAAACAGATTTCCGGCTGCCTGACGGCCCTGGTTCTGGCACTGACACTTGTGGCCAGTCCCGCGGTGTCGGCTGGGCAGCCCAATGAAGGCCAACCTGCGGACAACAAGCAGGCCAACCCATTCGACTTGCCGATGTATTTTGCCATCGTCCGCAGCAATGCCGGCTATTGCGAGCCGAATTGCCCGGAATGGATCTATGGCGAAGGCCAGATCGACGCCAACACGCCGTCGGCCTTCCGCAAGGTTCTTGAGCAGATGGGAGACCGACATCTGCCGTTGATCCTGATCTCGCCTGGCGGCAATGTCGAGTCGGCTGTCGAGATGGGTCGTCTGATCCGCAAGAACAATATCCCGGTGCAGATCGGCTATACGCGTTTCTTCAATTGCTCGCCGCGCGATGCAGACTGCATCGGCGACAGCCCGCAAAAGGGTGAGTTCCGTGGCATGGCCATGGTCACCGGCGCCTTCTGCTGGTCGGCCTGTCCGCTGGTGCTGGCGGGCGGCGCGCGCCGGCTTTCCAGCGAGTGGTCCTATACGGGCGTGCACCAAGTGACCACCGTCTATCAGCGTGAACAGGTGTTCTATCGCGAGCGTTACCGGCTGATCGACGGCAAGAAGAAGATCATCAGCCGCAAGATCCTGAGCCGCAAGAATGCAGGCACGCAGTCGACCACGCGGCTGCCCAAGGCGACGCGCACGCTGCTGACCGGCTATTTCCATGAAATGGGCGTGGAAAAGACGCTGCTGAAGGCGATGCTGTCGACTACGCCCGACAAGATCCGCAGGCTGGCGCCCGACGAAATGCTCGCCATGCATCTGATCACCGAGCTCAGCAATAGCGATCTGCTCACCGACCCGACGCTTTGCCGCGGCGATGCGCCGGCGGCCAATTGCATCAAGCGCAATCCGCAGCCGCAAACGATCGTGACGCCGCAAAGTCCGCCTACAAGAACCTAGAGCGTGTCGCACCTATTTGGAGCCATTCTGCCGGGCGTCTTTCCGCCAGTTCCTGCGGCGATGGCCTCGACGGTACATCTGTGTACCGCCGTTCGGCCATCGCCTTGGCCCTGACGAAAATCCGTCCCGGCAGAATGGCTCCAAATAGGTGCGACACGCTCTAGATTCGCAGAATTGAATGCTCGAAATCTGCGAATGAGTGGAATGGCTTATTCGATTTCGCCGGTTCGACCCCTTTAAACCTATAGGGGCGGTTCCTACGTCATTCCCGCTATGTCTATCAAGGCAACTCCGATGTGAGACAATCGGCGCGCAATTCCGCCAGGGGACGGCGGCGCGCGCAACATCTTCCCAAACCTCCGCAGTCTGATCATTGCGCGACCTTTGACCGCGCCATGCGCATAATTGCGCGTCCTTCCCCGTTTTATCTTCAACAACAACAACCGGGTCGCTGTCGGGTGGATGGACCCGCGTGCCCATAGGAGAAATTCATGGAAGTCCTGCAATCTATCGGCCCTACCGAGTGGCGGCTCATCGAGGTGGTCGTGCTGATCGTTGTTCTGGCGGTCCTGTTCCGCTGGAGCGGTATCGTCCGCTACATCCCGAACGACAGGCTCGGCATTCTGGAAAAGCTCTGGAGCGCGCGTGGCTCGGTCGAGAGCGGCTTTATTGCGTTGCGCGGCGAGGCCGGCTTCCAGCCGGAAGTCCTGCGCGGCGGCCTGCACTTCTTCATGCCGTTCCAGTATTCGATTCATCGCGCCAACCTGGTGACCATTCCGCAAGGCCAGATCGGCTATATCTTTGCCCGTGACGGCAAGGCCCTGCCGCCGACGCAGACGCTGGCGTCCAATATCGTCGCCGATGATTTTCAGGATACGCGCGGCTTTTTGGAAAAGGGCGGCCAGAAGGGTCCGCAGCGCAAGATCCTGCGAGAAGGCACTTATGCCATCAATCTTGCCCAGTTCATCGTCCTGACGGCGCAATCGACCTATGCGGTGAATCTTAGCTCCACGGAGCAGAAATTGTTCAGCGACATGTCGTTGATGATCTCTGAACGAAGAGGCTTCCAGCCGGTGGTGATCCATGACGCAGAAGACATGATCGGTGTCGTCACGGTGCATGACGGTCCGGCGCTGCCCGACGGCGAGATCATCGCGCCGACAGTCGCCAACGACCCGAAGGACCCGAACTTCCATAACAATTTCCAGGATCCGGAAAAATTCCTCGAAGCCGGTGGTTATCGCGGACGCCAGCTGCAGGTGCTCGCCGACGGCTCGTATTTCCTCAACCGCATCTTCGTCACTGTCGAGCTGGTCGAAAAAACCATCATCGACGTCGGCACGGTAGGCGTGGTCGTCTCCTATACCGGCCGTCGCGGTCCGGATATTTCCGGCCAGTCCTATCGCCATGGCGAACTGGTGGAGATGGGCGATCGTGGTGTCTGGTCGCAGCCGCTGCTGCCGGGCAAATATGCCTTCAACACCTATGCCGGCAATATCGTCGTCGTGCCGACCACCAACTTCGTGCTGAAATGGAGGCGGGAACAGTTCGGCGAACATCGCCTCGACGAAAACCTGTCGGAAGTATCGCTGATCACCAGGGATGCGTTCGAGCCGATGCTGCCGCTCTCCGTCGTCGTTCATATCGACTATATGAAGGCGCCGCTGGTGGTGCAGCGCTTCGGCGATATCAAGCGGCTGGTCGAGCAGACGCTCGATCCGATGGTCTCTGCCTATTTCAAGAACATCGCCCAGACCAAGACTCTGATCGAGCTGTTGCAGGAGCGCAGCGAGATCCAGAGCACGTCGGGCGAGGAAATGCGCGAGAAATTCGCCACCTATAGCCTCGAACTGCAGGAAGTGCTGATTGGCACGCCGCGCGCCGACAACGGCCAGAATGGCATAGAGCAGATCCTGATCCAGTTGCGCGAGCGCCAGATCGCCGTGGAAAAAGTCGAGACCTACAAGCTGCAGGAAGCCGCTGCGATCCAGGAGCGTACTTTGCGCGAAAAGCAGGCGCTGGCTGAGCAGCAGACCAAGATCACGGCTTCGTCGCTGGCCATCGAGATCAGCGAGAACGAGGGCAAGGCCCAGCTCGCCCGTACCCGCCAGCAGGCCGAGACGATCCAGGTGACCGCCAAGGCCGAGGCCGAAAAGGTGCGGCTGAGCGGCCAGGGCGAGGCCGACCGCATCAAGGCGATCGCGTTTGCCGACGCCGAGCGCATCAAGGCCGTGGGCTTTGCCGATGCCGAGAAGGTGCGCGCCGTGGGTCTCGCAGAAGCCGAGGCGACCGAGAAGAAGGTCGAGGCCTTCGGCGGCCCGGACTATCAGCTCAACGCCCAGGTGCTGATGCGCTTCGCCGAAGCGATCGAAAACGGCCGCCTGCCGCTCGTGCCGCAGATCCAGATCGGTGGCGCTGGCGGCGAGAAGGGTGGGGCGAACGGCCTCGTCGAGATGATGCTGTCAATGCTGGTGTCCGACAAACTCAACCGGCAGCAACCGGTGCAGGTGACGCCGAGTGCGCCGGCGCTGGAGCAGCAGTGATCGATCGGAAGGCCGGCGAGAGCCGGCCTTCCTTTCTGAGGTACGCCGGCGAAGCGCGGCTGGTTAACCCTAATCCTTAACCGCATTTTAACGATATGCTTGGCGAACGGCGGTGGCGTGATAAAGATTTCCTCACGTCCCTTGTAGCTCAATGCAAGAGCAGCTGCTCAGTTCGCAGCCGATCCGGGTTCAATTCCCAGGCGGGGACACCAATTTTCTGTTTGATGGCGGCTCGCGCAACAACGATGGTGCACGGGCCGCCTTTCCTCAGCGGAAAAGGTCCGCGAGTTCCCTGGAGCGTTCTCTCGAGTTTGTCTCTATGGCGTGCACAAATCCTGCTCTATGACGGGGATGTGCAACACAGAAGGCCGCTCCATGATCGTCCGCCCCCGTCCGAATGCCCTGGAACTCTTCTTCATCCTGCGTGGCTCGATCGTCCCCGACATTATCGGCCAGATCGCAGTCGCGGCGATGTTTGCGGCTTTCGTCATCTTCGTGCACCGGCAATGGCCGCATGCGCTGCCGGTGTTCGAAGGAGCGCCGTTTGCAGTGGTCGGCATTGCATTGTCGATCTTTCTCGGCTTCCGCAACAACGCCTGTTACGACCGATGGTGGGAGGCGCGCAAGCAATGGGGCGAGCATATTTTCCTTGCCCGCAATTTCGCCCGCCAGACTCTGGTGTTGCAAGAGGTTGACGGCGGCGTAGCGCGCGAGCGGCTCAACCGGCTGGTCATCGCCTTTACCTGGGCGCTTGCCAAACATCTGCGTCCGGCTGCCGAGAGTCGGTCCGGCCCGAAGGATTGGCTGGAGGGTGAGGATGCTACGTTCGTCGCCGAGGCACGCAATCGGCCCGATGCCATTCTCAGGCTGATCGGCATGGAACTCGCCCGGCTGAGGGCTGCCGGCGTGCTCAGCGACATGCTGTTCCAGACGCTCGACGCAACGGTCGGGCGGATGGGCCTGGTGCAGGCGGCTTGCGAGCGCATTGCCAATACGCCGGTGCCGTTCGCCTATACGCTGCTCCTGCATCGGACGGCCTATGTGTTCTGCATTCTCCTGCCATTCGGGCTTGCCGATTCGCTTGGCTGGGCGACGCCGCTCGCTGTCGTCCTGGTCGCCTATACCTTTTTCGGGCTCGATGCGTTGAGCGTTCATCTGGAAGAGCCGTTTGCCGATATCCCGAACGGGCTTGCCCTTTCGGCGATGGCGGAAACCATCGAGATCAATGTCCACGAAGCGCTCGGCGAAACGAACCTGCCACCGCTTCCGAAGGCACGGGACTTCATCCTGATGTAGTGCAATTCCGTGCCGGCTTGCACGATTTGATTTTACAATCGAGCGATTGATGTCGCAAATGACCCATCGGGCGGCGAACCGGGCAGCGCATTTTCAAAACGGCTCAGGTTCTATTCCGATACGCTCGGCGCGAGGAGGCTCCGTGCGATCAATGCAAGTTCGTTGGGAGGCGACGAGGCATGGCTGAGGTGAAATCCGATATCGAGATCGCGCGTGCGGCAGACAAGAAGAACATCATGGAGATCGGGGCGAAGCTGGGAATACCGGCGGAACATCTCCTCCCTTACGGACATGACAAGGCGAAGATTTCCGCGGAATTCATCGCCGCCCAGCAGGGCAAGAAGAACGGCAGGCTGATCCTCGTCACCGCCATCAACCCGACGCCGGCCGGCGAAGGCAAGACGACGACGACCGTCGGCCTCGGTGACGGCCTCAACCGCATTGGCAGGAAGGCCATCACCTGCATTCGCGAAGCCTCGCTCGGCCCGTGCTTCGGCGTCAAGGGCGGCGCAGCCGGCGGCGGTTATGCGCAGGTCGTGCCGATGGAAGACATCAACCTGCACTTCACCGGCGATTTCCATGCGATCACCGCCGCGCATAACCTGCTTTCGGCCCTGCTCGACAATCACATCTATTGGGGCAACGAGCAGAATATCGACATCCGCCGCATTGCCTGGCGCCGGGTGATGGACATGAATGACCGGGCGCTCCGGCACATCGTCTGTTCGCTCGGCGGCATCGCCAACGGCTATCCGCGCGAAACGGGTTTCGACATTACCGTTGCGTCCGAGGTGATGGCGATCCTTTGCCTGTCGATGGACCTCAAGGACCTGGAAAAGCGGCTCGGCAACATCATCGTTGGTTATCGCCGCGACAAGACCCCCGTCTTTGCCCATGACATCAAGGCAGATGGGGCGATGACCGTGCTGCTCAAGGATGCGATGCAGCCGAACCTGGTGCAGACGCTCGAAAACAATCCGGCCTTCGTGCATGGCGGCCCGTTCGCCAACATTGCCCATGGCTGCAATTCGGTGGTTGCCACGACGACGGCGCTGAAACTCGCCGACTATGTCGTCACCGAAGCCGGCTTCGGCGCCGATCTGGGGGCGGAAAAATTCTTCGATATCAAGTGCCGCAAGGCCGGCCTCAAGCCGGATGCGGCGGTCATCGTCGCAACGGCCCGCGCGATGAAAATGAACGGCGGCGTCAAGAAGGACGATCTTGGCCAGGAGAATATCGAGGCGGTGAAACGCGGCTGCGCCAATCTCGGCCGGCATATTCAGAACGTCAAGAAATTCGGCGTGCCGGTGGTGGTCGGCATCAACCATTTCATCTCCGACACCGAGGGCGAAATCCAGGCGATCAAGGATTATGTCGCCACGCTTGGCGCCGAGGCGATCCTTTGCCGACACTGGGCAAGAGGCTCCGCCGGCATCGAGGACCTGGCAAACAAGGTGGTGCAGCTCGCCGAATCCGGTGCTTCGCAATTCTCGCCGCTCTATCCCGACAACATGCCGCTGTTCCGCAAGATCGAGACCATCGCCAAGGACATCTATCATGCCGGCGAAGTGATTGCCGACAAGTCGATCCGCGACCAGCTGCGCGCCTGGGAGGACCAGGGCTACGGCAACCTGCCCATCTGCATGGCCAAGACGCAATATTCCTTCTCGACCGACCCCAATCTGCGCGGTGCGCCGGAGGGTCACACGGTGCCCGTGCGCGAGGTCAGGCTGTCGGCCGGCGCCGGCTTCATCGTCGTCATCACCGGCGAGATCATGACCATGCCGGGCCTGCCGAAATCCCCCTCGTCGGAGCGGATTTTCCTCAATGAACTGGGGCAGATAGAGGGGTTGTTCTGACGGCTTGATGGCCGATCGACGGCGTGCTAATTGGGCGCTGTCGAAAAAGGCAGGACCGGATATGGTAAGCCCGGTCCCTTCCCGAAGGGGAAGCTCTGCTCCACAGTCCCTGTGAGAACCCGCGACGAGCAACGGCACATTTCGTGCCGGCTCGGCGGATTCTTTGGAGCGACAGCTCACATGTTCCGCCGACCAATCAAAGGAACATGACATGCGACTGAACCATTTGGATATCCACGTAGAAGACATAGCGGCGACGACCGAATTTTTAACGCGACATTTCGAGCTCAAACTGCGCGAGATGCGCGGCAAGGCAGGTCTTGCCATCCTCGATGACGATGCCGGCACCGAGATCGTCGTCAGCCGGCCGGTCGAGGCATTCGGCGGCGTCGACCAGGCCTCTCTCGGGCGCGTTACTTATCACCTTGGCTTCATCCAGCCTGAGCGCACAGACGTCGACCGGCTGCATAGGGCAATCAGTGAGGATGGCATCGCCGACGCGCTCACCGAGCCGAAGGAGATGCGGGGTGGCTACCTGTTCTATTGCCTTGCACCGGGCCGAGTATTGATTGAGGTCGGCTGGCGGCCGCCTCACCAGATTGAGAGAGTGCTCTGAGCGAACAGCTGGCAGGCCTCAGCCAAGGAGCGCAGTTTCCAGCCTGTTGAGGTCGAGAGCCAATGTCGACGCTTCAACTGGTAGGCGGACAAAACCATGGCGGAGATAGAAGGTTTCGGCTGCGGCTGACATGGCGTGGACGATTACCAGCCGCCCAGCAWCATGCTTTGCGGCTTGACGGGCGCGGATCACCGCGTCTTTCAGCAAGGCACGCCCGAGTCCTGAGCCCTGGCAATTCACCGATACTGCAAGGCGTCCTATGATCGCAGCCGGAATAAGATTCGGCATGTTTCGGCGCATGCTGCCTGTAGCCTCTCGATTGGAAAGACTGCCCATGGCGAGCGAGTAGTAGCCAACGACTTCCAAGCTCTCGTGGTGGCAGACGACATAGGTGCGACTTGCGCCAAGGTGCAGATTGGCAAGCGCGCGCTTGCGAAGCCATTCGTCGAGGATGGCTTCCCCACAGTCGAATGTCGAGAGATTATGGTCTTTGCGGATGACTGTCGGTTTATCGAAGCGCTGCGTCGCCTCAATCATCGGCCCAGACCGGTTTGCTTGACAGTAGGCGCTGGATCCCCTCGGTCTCTGCCGCGGACGGTTCGCCGTCAAGCCATGCGAGCACTTTTTGGAAATTGACTGCGTTCAGTGCGATATCGGTCTGATCGAGCAATATGTTCCTCGCTTCCTTCAGGGCCGAGGCCAGCATGAACTGCGAGCGATTGGCGCCCACCAGCGCTGCAGCTTGGTCAATCAGGTCCCGGTCATCCATCCTGGCTCGCAGGTGGATGTTGACCTCAGATAAAGCTGGTGCGTCGCTCATGGCCTAAAAAAATAGAGAGATGTGTTTACATTGTCAACACCGCTCTCACCAGCAATACCGGAAGCCCGCCTTCCGAGCGATCACGTCGAGATGCAGATGCGTCTCATGCGCCTTGTCGCTTGATGGATCCAGCACGGTGGTGAAATAGAGGCAGGCGGCGGCGGTGATGGCGCGCTGGAAGGCGCCATCCAGGGTCGAATCCTGCATGCGCGGCTGGATCGAGAAGCTGTGGCCGCTTTTGAAGCTGAGGCCGGCTATGTCGATGGCGTTGCCATGGGCGTGTTCGGAAATTTTTCCGGTCGCAGCGCTGTCGCGGTTGCGGCAGACATAGGCGGATGCCTGGTTCAGCCCGATAAGCGTTTCCTCAGGCTTTGCGGTCTTCAGCATCGGGATGATGATCTCCGACGTCCATTTCGACAGCGCCAGCGCCTCCTCGCAACGTATTGTGCCTTCCGGTTTCAGCGTGATGCCGTTTGCCACCGAGGAGATGACGATCGGCCGGTCGATGCCGCAGCCATTTCCATCGTCGACGCGGGGCGTTTCGCGATAGATGACGCCAGYCTGTTTCAGTGCAGTGAGGCAGGCCTGGAATTTGGCGGGGTCCTCTGCCTCGATCGGCGGCGGGACATAGGTGTCGACTTTCTCCTCCGGCTTGGCCAGTTTGTCTTCAGGTTTGGCTTGGTCCTCTTCCGCTTTGCCCTGATTGTCGTCGGGCTTGGTCTCACTGTCTTTCGGCGCGACCTTTTCCGGTTTTTTCACCGGCTCCTGCTTCTGGTCAGCCGGAGCCGTCGTGTCCGGACGCGGCTCGGGGATCGGCACGACATCGGGCAGGTCGGCGCCGAGCAGGAAGAAGAGCGCCGAGAAAAGAATGGCGAAACGGTATGAGATGGCATCGCTCCTTCGAAGTCACAATCGGGGAGCAACGCGGGCAGGTGGCGTCTGGTTCGATAAAGTTCCGCGGAAGCCTGACGCGATAAGTGATCGCCCGCGGATGGTTTGCCATTCGTTCAAAATGTGGATTTCGTATTCTGCTGTTGTAAACGCAGCTTCAGCGATATTCCGAGAGGCAGCGAATAGAGCGGCGGGCGCTCGCGTCCACAGCATAGAGATCGCTGAGATAGGGGTGGCCCATGGGCTTGGTGACAAAGAAACCGGATTTTTCGCAGACCATGCCCGACGTTTCGGCCAGTGGTATCAAGCTCTTGGAAGCGATCACCGCAAACAAAATCTGGAATGAGTCGAGCCTGCAATATTATCTGGGCGGCAGCAACGCGCTGGCTCTCGATTCCGACTTCAAATCGGATCTCCATTCCATGTTCGGTAACGTCACGCCGGACTCGGTTTTCCAATTCACGACGGTGACCCAGAACGCCTTCAAGGCGATCGACAATATTGTGCCGATGAGCATTTCTCAGACCAATAATCCCGATGATGCCGAGCAAGTCATCATCAGCGTCGATAAGCCGAGCAGCGATACGGAAGGTTTTTTCGACTTCCCGGGCACCTACTTTCACGATGGCGGGCAGGAGAGCTGGTCGCTCGGTGCGTTCAACAGCGGCCTCGGCTATATGCTGAAAGCCGGCGAGGAGGGTGGCGGCCAATATGCCAACTGGACGATCATCCATGAGATCGGCCATAGCCTGGGCCTCAAGCATACCCATCAGGAGGCCAGCGGCCTGCCCCCGCTGCCCGAGGTCGGCAAATTCATGGACAATGAGATGTATTCCGTCATGTCCTATAATCCGGCGTCGAGCGGAACGACCTATGGCCATGCGGTGACGATGATGGGATTGGACGTGGCGGCGCTGCAGGCGCTCTATGGCAAGTCCGTCTATGCCGACGGGGATTCGACCTATACCTTGAACGACCCCAAGAATGGCGCGCTGGACCTCACCGAAGGCGATGTCTCGATCGGCCGCGCTTATTACTGCATCTGGGATTCGGGCGGCGATGACACGATCCGCTATGGCGGGTCGAAATATTCGGCGCTCATCAACCTCAACGACGCGACGCTGGATACGAAATCCAACAGCAGCGATCTGACCGCGTTGTTCGGCGAGCTGAAGGTGACGTCCTTCTACAAGGATCTCTCCCACAAGCTGCAGCAGGAAATCGTCGACACTTGGCACCACGCTGGCGGCTTCTTCTCGCATGTACTGACCAAGAGCGGCGGCACCTACCAGGCTTTTGATGGCGGCTATTCGATCGCCCATGATGCGGGAATCGAAAATGCCAGCGGCGGCGGTTCGGGCGATTTACTCATCGGCAATACGCTCGGCAACTTTCTTGCCGGTCTCGCCGGCGGCGACACGATGCTGGGCGGTGACGGCGCCGACACGCTGCAGGGCGGTGCCGGCAATGACGTGATCGATGGCGGGCGCGGCGACGACATGCTGTTCGGCGGTGCCGGCAGGGATCGCTTCGTGTTCTCCGACGGTTATGGCACCGACACGATCGGTGATTTCAGCCATGGTGACACGATCGATCTCAAAAAGTTCGGACTGAATGACTTTTCCGACTTCAACCAGCTTTACAAAAACTACATGACTGATGTCGGCGGCAGCACGCACATTACCATTGGCGGCGACACATTGATCGTCGAAGGTGTTGCGAAGGCCGACTTGACGTCCAGTGATTTCGTGATCTGACCTGTTTCGCAGGTGACAGCGGGCGCGGCGGCTGGCCGTACCCCCCTTGACCGATCTGGAAAACTGCATGTATGTATTTTGCATGAACAGATCTTTGAACATTGCTAGCTGGTGGTGGGTTCGCTGAAAACGCGGCCTCGAACAGTCATGTGAAAAGACAGACGACGAAGCCGCCCAGATCTGAGGCGGCTTTTTTCATATCCAGGCCGCGCGAGCTGGGCCAAAACGGAGAACGAGAATGGGAACGCGCGTATTGGATAACGGGTCTGAACAATACCAGACGAAGGGCGGCATTACCGTCACTCGCTCGCGGCGCGAGACGAGCTATAGCGACGCTATCGACAGCTATATCGAGAAGCTCGACGAGCGGCGCGGCGCTGTCTTCTCCTCCAACTATGAATATCCCGGCCGCTATACCCGTTGGGATGTGGCGATCGCCGACCCGCCGCTCGGCATCACCTCGTTCGGCCGGGCGATGTGGCTGGAAGCCTATAACCCCCGCGGCGAGGTGCTGCTCGACATCATTGCCAAGCATCTGGCCGCTGTCGATGATATCGTGCTTGGTGAGCGTAGCGCGATGCGCCTCGATCTAAGCGTCAGCAAGCCGGACCGGGTGTTTACCGAAGAAGAGCGCTCGAAGACACCGACCGTGTTCACAGTGCTGCGCGCCATTACCAACCTGTTTCACTCCGCCGAAGACGGGCAGATCGGCCTCTACGGCGCCTTCGGCTACGATCTCGCTTTTCAGTTTGACGCGATTGAGCTGAAGCTCAAGCGACCTTCCGATCAGCGCGACATGGTGCTGTTCCTGCCCGACGAAATCCTCGTGGTCGACAATTATTCCGCCAAGGCCTGGATCGACCGCTATGATTTCGCCAAGGATGGCAAGACGACCGAGGGCAAGGCGGGTGACAGCCCGGCCGATCCCTTCCGCCACACCGATACCATCCCGCCGCGCGGCGACCACCGCCCGGGCGAATATGCCGAACTGGTCAAGGAAGCCAAGCTCAGCTTCCAGCGCGGCGACCTGTTCGAAGTCGTGCCCGGCCAGAAATTCATGGAGCGTTGCGATTCCAAGCCGTCGGCAATTTCGCGGCGGCTGAAGGCGATCAATCCGTCGCCCTATTCCTTCTTCATCAATCTCGGCAACCAGGAATACCTGGTTGGCGCCTCGCCGGAAATGTTCGTCCGGGTCAATGGCCGCCGCATCGAGACTTGCCCGATCTCCGGCACGATCAAGCGGGGCGAGGATGCGATCGCCGATTCCGAGCAGATCCTGAAGCTTTTAAATTCCAAGAAAGATGAGTCCGAACTCACAATGTGTTCGGATGTCGACCGCAACGACAAGAGCCGCGTCTGTGAGCCGGGCTCCGTGAAAGTCATCGGCCGGCGGCAGATCGAGATGTATTCGCGCCTGATCCACACTGTCGATCATATCGAAGGCCGCCTGCGCGAGGATATGGATGCTTTCGACGGCTTCCTCAGCCATGCCTGGGCCGTCACCGTCACCGGTGCGCCGAAACTTTGGGCGATGCGCTTCATCGAGGCGCATGAGAAGAGCCCGCGTGTCTGGTATGGCGGCGCGATTGGCTGGGTCGGGTTCAATGGCGACATGAATACGGGGCTGACGCTCCGCACCATCCGCATCAAGGATGGTATAGCCGAGGTCCGGGCCGGCGCGACGCTGCTCTACGACTCTATTCCTGAAGAGGAAGAGGCGGAGACGGAACTCAAGGCTTCGGCGATGATCGCGGCCATTCGCGATGCAAGATCGGGGAATTCTGCCATGACCAAGCGCGACGTCGCCAAGGTGGGCACGGGCGTCAACATCCTGCTCGTCGACCACGAGGATTCATTCGTCCACACGCTCGCCAACTATTTCCGCCAGACGGGCGCCACTGTGACCACCGTGCGCACGCCAGTGCCGGAAGAGATTTTCGACCGGCTGAACCCGGATCTTGTCGTGCTGTCGCCCGGACCTGGTTCGCCGGCCGATTTCGACTGCAAGGCGACGATCAAGAAGGCGCGGGCGAGAAGCCTGCCGATCTTCGGCGTCTGCCTTGGGCTGCAGGCGCTCGCCGAAGCCTATGGCGGCGAACTGCGCCATCTCGCCATCCCCATGCACGGCAAACCGTCGCGCATCCGCGTGCTGGAGCCGGGCGTGGTGTTCTCCGGCCTCGGCAAGGAAGTCACCGTCGGCCGCTATCACTCGATCTTCGCCGATCCCTCGACGCTGGCGCGCGAATTTATCATCACCGCCGAGAGCGAGGACGGCACGATCATGGGCATCGAGCACACCAAGGAGCCGGTGGCCGCAGTGCAGTTCCACCCGGAATCGATCATGACGCTCGGTTCTGATGCCGGCATGCGGATGATCGAGAATGTGGTGGCGCATCTGGCGAAGCGGGCGCGGGTGAAGGCGGCGTGAGAATATGAATTCCGGCGGAGCGCGTCATCGAAGGTGATGCGCTCCGTTTCGATGACCACGAAGGAGTTCGCGTTGAAAAAACGCCTCGGAAGCTTTCGGTATAAATGCGCCTGTTGCGGAAATGAATTCGAGGGTGCGCCATCGTTCGGCTCCGATATTCCGGCTTTTGTACACAGTGTGCCGGAAGATGAGCGGGCAGGCCGAGTCATGCTTGACAGCGATCTTTGCATCGTTCACCCGCGAGAAAACGAGGGCACAGAAGAGGATATCTTCGCAATCCGCGTCACTCTGGAAATCCCTATCCACGACAGCCCTGAACCTTTCCAGTGGGGCCTTTGGGTGTCTCAATCCAAGGATAGCTTTCTCAGATATCTGGAAACCTATGAAGAAGACCAGTCCGATGAGGTTTCGTTCGGCTGGCTTCCCGTGACGATGGTATATTATCGAGAATTCGACTCCGAAGATTTTAGCGAGAGTCTAGCTTGTGATGTTAACTGGGGGCCGGCGGGACAGCGACCGACCATCGTGTTGCACGAGAGCGATCATCCTCTCTATCTTGACCAGGCAAACGGTATCAGCTGGGACAAAGCCGTCGAGATCGCACAACAATGTATGCGAGCCATTCATAAGCCGCATTGAGTGTCGGAATGCGTAGATGAGGATCGACAGGATCAAGGAAGACGCCTGTGTCGCCGCCCGGATGTCGAACGCCGGGACGCGAATGAGCGAGAACGTCGCGGGGCATCTGGCGAAGTGAGCGCGGGTCAAGGTGGCCTAATCGCTACGATCCCCGAAAAGGTTGAAGATTTCGATCACGGCCGAAATGTGGGAAAGACTGACATCCAGCTCGAAACGCCCCGAAGCCATAACAATTCCCGCGCTTATTATGGGCTAATCAAATAGTCCATAATAAGGGGAATTTCCACTATGAGCTCTGATCAATCTTGACTTGACCCCGTCGTCGATCTCCGCCATAGACCGCGGCAGAAAACCGCGCGCAAGGACCTGCCCTGTGCGCGGTTTTGCGTTTGTTTTGGCGAGTTTGCAAATCACTCGCATTTGCGGAAGGAGCGATTGTATGGGAGCATCTGACGGCATCCTGCATCGGCTTGCCTTCTGGGGCATTCCGATCTCGATCCTGGTGCTGGGATTGAAACTGGTCGCCTGGTATGTGACCGGGTCGGTCGCGCTTTTGTCCGACGGGTTGGAATCGACCGTCAATGTCATTGCGGCGATTATGGCCTGGGTCGTGGTCGGCTACGCGGCTAAGCCGGCGGATCACGACCATCCGTTCGGGCACTACAAGGCCGAATATATTTCCGCCGTTATCGAGGGCGTGCTGATTGTCGTCGCGGCTCTTTTAATTGTGCAGGAGGCGGTCGGTGCGCTGATGAAGCCGACGATGCCGGAGGCCCCGGTGCTCGGCCTCGGCATCAACGCGATTGCCAGCGTCATCAATGCGGCCTGGGCCTATATGCTGATCCGCTTCGGCCGGCTGCATCGCTCGCCGGCGCTGATTGCCGATGGCGAGCATGTCCTGTCCGATGTGGTGACGTCGGGCGGCGTGCTGGTCGGACTGGTGCTGGCGCTTGCCACGGGCTATGCTTTCCTCGATCCGGCGTTGGCGATCGTCGTCGCCATCAACATCATCTACCAGGGATGGAAGGTGATCTCGAATTCAGTCAACGGGCTGATGGATCGCGCCATCGACCCTGAGGAAGAAGAGGCGGTCAAGCAGGCCATTTCGAAGAATGCCGGGGGCGCTCTGAATGCCCATCACCTGCGCACGCGCAAGGCGGGGCGGGTGACCTTCATCGATTTCGACCTTGTCGTGCCGCACACGATGACGGTGGGGGAGGCGCATGGCATCTGCGACCGGCTGGAAGATGCGATCCATGCGGTGCTGCCAAGCGCCCAATGTGAAATCCATGTGGAGCCGGAGAGTGAGAAATCGCACGGCGTCCGCGTCGTCACGCAGTAGTTATCCAAGGAACTAAAACATGCCGAAAACCGATGTTTCCAGCCTGACGCAGCTCGGCTCCGAGACCAAAAGCTTCGCCAGCCCCGAAGAGGCAATTCTCGAACGGGTGCCGGCCAGCCACAAGGGCACCGACTATATCGTGCGCTTCGTGATGCCGGAATTCACCTCTGTCTGCCCGATGACCGGCCAGCCGGATTTCGCCCATATCGTCATCGATTATGTGCCGGATGCCTGGCTGGTCGAGTCGAAATCGCTGAAACTTTATTTCCACTCGTTCCGCAACCACGGCGCCTTCCATGAGGATTGCACGCTCGACATCGCCAAGCGCATCGTCGAACTGCTGCAGCCGAAATGGCTGCGGATCGGCGCCTATTGGTATCCGCGTGGCGGCATGCCGATCGATGTCTTCTGGCAGACCGGTGCGGCGCCGGAAGGCCTGTGGCTGCCCGATCAGGGCGTGCCGCCTTATCGCGGCCGCGGCTGATCGGGCTGTCGGCAGAGCTGAACTCGGCTCAGGCGTAATTGCTATCGTCGTCGCTGCCGCCGAAATCGCCGTCGTCGGCGACGTCGTAGTCATCGTTGTTGTCGTTATCGCGGCTGTTGTCGGCGAAGCCGCTGCCGCTGGCACTGTCGCCGCCGGCGCGATCATCGGACTTGTTGTTGTCACGGACGTTTTTGTCGTTGTCGCYGAAGAAATTGTTGACGACCGTCTCGCCCGGATTGGTGTTGGTGCCGCCGAACAAGCCGCTGGTCAGGTTATTGTTGTTGTGTGATGAGAACATGTCGCGCACTGCATCGGCCGCCAGCATGCCGCCGGCCACGCCGGCTGCTGTGGTGAGCGCGCCACTCAGAAAACCGCCGCTCGACCCCATCGGCGGCTGGCTCCAAGGACCACCGGTCGCGCCGGAGCGACCCCAGGGGCCCGGCGCGGGCGCCGGTTCATCATAGTAGTCGCGGCCGCGATAGCGGTCCTGGTTGCGATAGTCATCATAGAGACGGCCTTCGCGCTGGTCATAGGGTGCGCTGCGCTGCGGCGTCGAATCCCTGCTGCCGAACAGCGAGCCGAGACTGCCGAGAAAACCCGTGCTCTGCTGACGGTTGGCGCCGGCCTGTGATTCGAGATCCTCGACCTGGGCTTCCAGTTCGTGGACGCGATTGGTCATCGACTGCAGCGCCTGATCCTGAACGATCACGGCCTGGGCGAGGAAATAGGCGGCATAGGGCTGTTCGCGGAGCTTCTGCGCGATCAGGTCCTCGGCGTCGTGGTCGCGCGGCGTGTTGGCCGCGCCGCGCACGCGCTCGAAGAGATCTGTCAGCAACTGACGTTCTTCCGGTGACATTGCGGCTCTCCTTTTCGATCCGTCTTTATCTGTCGGAAACGATCTAGGGATCGAAAAGTGGCGGTTCGAGGCTCCGCCAGATTAAATAAATGTAATCTTCCGGATATGAAAATGCGGGCTCGTGGCGAGCCCGCATGGTTCTGCCTGAAAAGCCGGCCGTCAGCCGAGAACCAGTGCCGCACCACCGAGTGCGGTGAGCACTCCGAGCATGCGCGCCAGTGCGGCCTGGCGGCTGCCGATGGTCATGCCGAGGCCAAGGCCGATGGCGTGCAGGACGGCCGTCGCAATCATGAAGCCGATGGCGAAGGAGATCGGTGTCACGTCACCCATCTCCCCGCCATGCGCATGACCGTGGAACAGTGCGAAGACGCCGACCACGGCAGCGCTCGCCGTCGTTGGAATCCGCACGGCAAGCGCGACAAGCAGGCCGAGGCCGACGATCGAGGCGAGAATGCCCGGCTCGACGAAAGGCAATGGGATGCGGTTCATCGCCATGAAGAAGCCGATGGCCATCATGGACATGAAGCTCGCCGGCACGATCCAGCGCGCACGGCCGCCGATCTGCGCTGCCCAGAGGCCGACGGCGACCATGGCCAGGATATGGTCGGCACCGGAGAAGGGGTGGGCAAGCCCGGTCATCAGCGAACCATGCTCGAGCGGACTGATATGGGCGAAAGCCGGAGCCGCCATGGCGGCAAGAAGGACGGTCGAAATGGAAAGGCGTTTGAACATTTTGATCCCCTTTGAAGTCTGAAGGCGCATGAAACTCTGTCGTGGATTTCTAAGCCTCGGGGATGCCGGCTGTCCATACGGTGTTTGCCGCAGAGGCTATTGGTGAATTCGGTTTGGTAAGTCCGATTTTACCGGCAATTCACCGGTTTCATGCAATCGATTTTTGCTGCATTGTTTTTCAATGCGAGTCGCCCTATTTCAGGGCTCAAGGTTTTGTACTCTGGAGACGTGGATGAACGACGACGAAGACGACGACAAGGAGAAGAAGAGCGAGGCTCCGTTGGGCAAGGACATCGAGTCCAACCTGTTCAAGTCGCGTTCGATTTTCATTTATGGCGGCATCACGCAGGAACTGGCGCATCGCGTGTGCGCGCAGCTGATGGCGTTTGCTGCGGCCAGCGAGGACGATATTCGCGTCTTCGTGAACTCGCCCGGCGGTCATGTGGAATCGGGTGATTCCATCCATGACATGATCAAGTTCATCAAGCCGAAGGTCTGGATGATCGGCACCGGCTGGGTCGCTTCCGCCGGCGCGCTCATCTATGTCAGCGTGCCGAAGGAACAGCGTCTCTGCCTGCCCAATACCCGCTTCCTGCTGCACCAACCGTCCGGCGGCACGCGCGGCATGGCATCGGATATCGAGATTCAGGCGCGCGAGATCATCCGCATGAACGAGCGGCTCAATAAGATCTTCGCGGCAGCCACCGGCCAGGCGGTCGAAAAGATCGCCAAGGACACGGATCGCGACTATTGGCTCTCCGCCGAAGAGGCGAAGGACTATGGCTTGGTATCGCGCATCATTTCTTCGCAGGCCGATATCTGATCGACAAAAAATGATCTGCAAACAATGCCTCTGGAACATTCCGGAGGCATTTTTGTTGGGCGCCAATCTCTCGATAATTTCCGCAATTGCCTTGTAACCAATTGAAATTGCCCCTAGCATCCGCGCGATTTTGAAGCGTACTGGAGAATGCAATGATTGAAGCGGTCAAGCGGCTAGCGGGTGGATGGCGGGGAATCGCGTACGCCGCGTTCGCGGCAGGCGTGATCATCGCGGCCCCGGCGCTTGCCGATGCAGGCGAGACATCGCTGACGCTCGACGGCGGTATTTCGGCGACGCTTTATATTCCCGACCAGAGCGGCCCGGTTCCGGCGGTGCTGATGCTGCATGGTTTTGCCAGCAGCAAGGATGAAGTCGGCAATTTGTATGCGCGCGAAGCCAAGGCCCTGGCCGAAAAGGGCATAGCCTCGCTGCGGATCGATTTCGCGGGCTTCGGCAAGAGTGCGGGCGATCCCGGCAATATGACTGTTGACAGCGAACTCGACAATGCCAAGGCGGCGCTCGACGCGCTCAAGAAGACCGACGGCATCGATCCGAAGCGCATCGGCGTGCTTGGTTTCAGTTTCGGCGGCGGCATTGCCACGCTGCTTGCCTCCGATGACAATAGCAACGTGAAGTCTCTGGTGACCTGGTCCTCCGTTGGTGATTTCCAGAACGACTTCGTCAACTTGCTTGGCCAGAAGGCCTTTGATCGCGCCAAGGAAGACGGCGTTGTCGGCCTCGATCTCGGTTGGCGCACGATCGCGCTGAAGCAGGCCTTTTTCGACAGCCTTGCCAAGTACAAGATCGACGATGCCGTCGCGTCCTATTCAGGCGCCTATCTGACGATCGCCGGCTCCAAGGATTTTTCGGCCGGCTATACCGATCGCTTCGTCGGCCTGTCCAAGAGCCAGACGAAGGATGCCTTTATCGTCCAGGACGCCGACCATATCTTCAACGTCCTCGACAAGGACTCGAACGCACTCAACAAAGATCAGACGGATGCCAGCAACGTGATCAAGAAAACCGCCGAATGGTTCGCAAACACGCTGCAATAGCCGTCTGATATTGCCTTCCCGCCCGCGCGGCCCCCGCGCATTCCCGGACAAAAGACATGCTGAAGGACCTTTCGCCGCAGAGCGCTCTCATGGGCCTGCTCATCGCCTTTGTCGGCTTTTCCTCCTCCTTTGCTGTCGTCCTGCAGGGCCTCAAGGCAACCGGCGCCACTGACCAGGAGGCGGCATCGGGGCTGATGGCCCTGTCGGTGGCGATGGGCGCATGCGGCATCATCCTGTCGGTCTGGAAGCGGATGCCTATCTCGATCGCCTGGTCGACGCCGGGCGCCGCCTTTCTTGCCTCCGTCGGCATGGTCAAAGGCGGCTTCCCCGTGGTCGTCGGCGCTTTCGTCATCTCGTCGCTGCTCATCATCATTGCCGGTCTGTTCCGGCCTTTGAGCCGTGCGGTGTCGGCGATCCCGCCAGCGCTTGCCAATGCCATGCTTGCTGGCGTGCTGGTCACGCTCTGCCTGGCGCCGGTCAAGGCTGTCGCCTTCAATCCGTGGCTTGGTTTACCGATCGTCATCGCCTTCTTCGTCACCGCTGCGATCAATCGCCTGTTTGCCGTGCCGGTCGCGCTGGCCGTCTTCGTGCTGGTGCTGATCTTCGGCATTCATATCGATCCGGCAGCGCTGGCCCACATTGGCGATTCTCTGATGCCGCGGCCAATCTTCGTGATGCCGGAATTCTCGTTCGCGGCGCTGATATCGGTGGCGTTTCCGCTGTTCCTGATCACCATGGCGTCGCAGAACATACCCGGGATTACTGTGCTGAAGGTCAATGGCTATGAGCCGGGACCCGGGCTGCTCTTCACGGCCACCGGCATATTCTCGCTTCTGGCTGCGCCATTTGGTGCTCACGCCGTCAATCTCGCGGCGATCACGGCGGCGATGTGTGCCGGCGAGGATGCGCATCGTGATCCGCGCCGGCGCTATTGGGCCGGGATCATCAGCGGCATTTTCTATGTTGTCCTCGGCCTTCTTGCGGGCGCCGTCACCGCTGCCGTGGCGCTGGCGCCGGCGGTCCTGATCGAGTCCGTCGCCGGCCTGGCGCTGGTCGGCGCCTTTTCGGCTTCAGTCACATCGGCATTCAAGGAAGCCGAAACGCGCGAGGCGGCAGCCGTCACCTTCATCGTCACGGTCTCGGGCCAGGCCTTCGGCGGCATTTCCGGTGCATTCTGGGGATTGCTGGCGGGCGGGGCGGTGATGACGCTGACGGGCTATGCACGCCGATGGAAACGCTAAGAATTTCCAACGCCTGCGCTGTTGCCGCACTTGCCTTTGCCGGCGCCTCTGGTTTATACAGCCAAGCATGAGACAGACGGCCAAACACGCAAATCACTTCGGCCCGCAGGCGCATTCCGCCTCTGCGGCGCAGTTGCGTGCGCCAAACTCGCTTCTTCTCCTCGGCCTTATCCGCGGTTGCCGGGWCCACTGAGGAGCGCCCGGCGGCCGGAAAGCCGTTCGGCGCAACGCTCCTCGTCCAACCCGATATCTCAATTTCATCGGCTGTCCCTTTTTCTGTCGTCAAACGGATCGAAAGACAGTATCAGCGGAGCCGAGCGCCCGAAGGTGAATAACGACATGATTATGCAGACCCATTCCGTCAAGGACGGCATGCCAGACGCCGCCGTCAAGTACCAGCCCTATGGCCAGATCGCCTTGCCGGACCGGACCTGGCCATCCAAGACCATCGCCACCGCACCCGTCTGGTGCTCCGTCGACCTGCGCGACGGCAACCAGGCGTTGATCGATCCGATGGGCCATGATCGCAAGGAGCGGATGTTCAAGCTGTTGCTCGACATGGGCTTCAAGGAGATCGAGATCGGCTTCCCCTCGGCCTCGCAGACCGATTTCGACTTCGCCCGCTGGTGCGTGGAGCAGGGTGGCGTGCCGCAGGATGTGTCGCTGCAGGTATTGGTGCAGTGCCGCCCGGAACTGATCAGCCGTACCTTCGAAGCGCTCGAGGGTGCCCATAGGCCGATCGTGCATTTCTACAATTCGACTTCGGAATTGCAGCGGCGCGTCGTGTTCGCCAAGGATGTGCCTGGCATCAAGCAGATCGCCGTCGACGCGGCGAAGATGATCACCGACATGGCGGCGAAGGCCGCCAATAAGGATATGGGCGGCTTCCGCTTCGAATATTCGCCCGAGAGCTTTACCGGCACCGAACTGGATGTGGCGCTGGACATCTGCAACGCCGTCATCGCCGAGGTGAAGCCGACACCGGACAACAAGCTGATCGTCAACCTGCCGTCGACGGTGGAGATGGCGACGCCGAACATCTATGCCGACCAGATCGAATGGATGTGCCGGCAGCTCGACAATCGCGAAAACCTGATCATTTCGCTGCATCCGCACAACGACCGCGGCACCGCGATCGCGGCGACCGAATTGGCGTTGATGGCCGGTGCGGATCGCGTCGAGGGCACGCTGTTCGGCAATGGCGAGCGTACCGGCAATGTCGACATCGTCACGCTGGCGCTCAATATGTATACGCAGGGCGTCGATCCGAAGTTGGATTGCTCGAATATCGAGCGCATTCGCGACGTGTTCGAATATTCCAACCAGATGAAGATACCGGAGCGCCACCCTTACGTCGGTGAACTGGTCTATACGGCGTTTTCCGGCTCGCATCAGGATGCGATCAACAAGGGCATGAAGGCGCTGAAAGTGGCCAACAAGCCGCTCTGGGAAGTGCCCTATCTGCCGATCGACCCGCAGGATGTCGGCCGTACCTATGAGGCGATCATCCGCATCAATTCGCAGTCCGGCAAGGGTGGTATCGCCTATATCATGCAGGAAGATTACGGCATCAACCTGCCGCGCAACCTGCAGATCGAATTCCGCGACGACATCCAGCGGATCACCGACGAGCAGGGCAAGGAAATGCCCTCCAAAGCTATCCACGCCCGCTTCGTCGAACGCTATGTCGACCAGCCGAACGGCCGGTTCGAATTCATCGACCATGCGACTTATCCGGATGTCGATCATCGCGGCGTGCGGGTTCTCGCCGCCGAAATCCTCGATCATGGTGAGAAGAAGCGGATCGAAGGCAAGGGAACCGGCCCGATCGACGGCTTCGTGAACGCGATGTCGATCTATCTCGACGCCGATATTTCGGTGAACGACTATTCCGAGCATTCGCTGCAGCATGGCTCGAACGCCGCTGCGATCGCCTATGTCGAGATGAATACGCCGAAAGGAAAGCTCTTCGGGGTTGGCATCAACACCAACATCGTTGCGGCATCGCTTGAGGCGATCATTTCGGCGATCAACCGGATGATCGAAGAGGGGAAATAGGGCGTTTGGTCTTTGGAAAGAGCGACGCTCTGTGGAGTGCTGGGCTACCCCCCTCTGCCCTGCCGGGCATCTCCCCCTCAAGGGGGGAGATTGGATGCGGCACCCGCTCGACTCATCATCGGCGGCGCATGCCTGTCACTCAACATCGATTTGAGGCGAGGAGCGCGCCTCTGGCCAATCTCCCCCCTTGAGGGGGAGATGCCCGGCAGGGCAGAGGGGTACCCCGGACCACCAGCCGCATCCCGCGACCTCAGCTCCGATTCCGAATCAGCAGCGAGACAATCTCCGCCTCGCGCTTCGGCTTTTCATTGAAAATCTCCGCCCCGTCGGCGCGCGCGCGGGCCTGCAACTTCTGCCGTTGGGCTTCAATCGTCTGCAGCACGCGTTGCCGGTCCGTCGCGCCGAGGCCTTCCTGCTGGTCGATATGAACAGTCAGCATGGCGAGGTCGTGCTCATGGCCGAGCAGGTCGACCAGCGCTTTTGCCTGGCGCTGGATCGAGAGCATGCCTGACGACCAGGCTGAGCGGAGCAGGGTGGCCTGCATAAAGCGGTCCTGGCTGCGCTTGCGCAATTCGTGAAAAGGCTCGTCCCCGTCGGTCTGGTCACAGGCTTCGAGTGCCGCAACAGCGCGCTTTGCGGTCTTTCGCCAGCCTTGGGCGATGCAGGCAACCGCATGCTTGCGCAAGTCCGGTAGTTCGAAATCCCGGACCGCGCCCGCGGCCTCGCCAAGGGACTCGACGGCTTCCATGACCGTCCTGCGAATCTGGTGTTCGTCATCGGCGATGGTGTCGCGGCGCTCGAGCAACAGTTTTTCGAGCCGGCGGATTGTAGCCTTGGCCGGCTTTTCCGTGATCTCGCTTTCCAGATATTCGGTGGTTTCGACCAATGCGGCGCTGTCGCGGAAATGCGACAGGCTGCGGCTGATGTCGCGCAGGCGGTCGTTTTCGGCGGCGGCGGTGTCGGGGAAGCCAACTGCCACGAGCCGGTAGAGCGCGCGCAGTCGCTTGATATTCTTGCGGGCGTCGTGGATCGCTTCGTGCGGACCGTCGGGCTGCTTTTCCAGGAGTTCCGAGGCGTCCGCCAGAAGCTCGGAGGCGATGCGCCGAACCTCGTCACCAAGCGGCCGGTCGAAGTCGATCCTATAGGGCATCGCGCCAATTCTCTCCGAGGCTGCCCTGGGCGAGCGCCTGGTTGGAAAACCGCTTGTCGCCGGTCAATTCGCGGCCAAGCCATTCGGGAAGCTCGGGTTTTTCGTCTTCGCTCTTCATCTCGACTTCGGCGACGACCAGACCATCGAGAAGGCCTTCATAGACGTCGATTTCCCAGATGTAGTTGCCACGCGGCACGTCATAGCGGGTCTTGGCGATCGTTTTACCGTTGGCGAGCGACAGCAATTCCTCCCCATCGGAGACCGGCACCTGGTACTCGAATTCATGGCGAGACATGCTGCTGCCGCTGATGCCGACCTTGATCGTCACGGTGGCGTGCTGGCCATCGACGACCCGGACACGCAGGGTACGCTCTGCCTCGGAAAACACGATTGCCTGGCGAAAGCGCCTGCCAGGTGCGGCTTCCCCGCGCCAGCCATCGCCGGCGACGAGAAACTTTCGCTCGATTTCTTTCGGCATGCAAAGGCGCTCCATGTCTTCCTCATGGCCTTGGCGGGTAACACGAACCAATGTCACAAAAAACCCTGGGCACAGGTAATTCTTGTCATAAAACCGTAATGTATAACATAAAAGGCCGGAGCTGAGCCCCGGCCTTTGGCGAACTGAGAAGGTTTTTGCTCAGAGTGCTGCGGATGCCTTGTCTGCTACGGCTTTCAGCGCATTGTCGCCATTCGGACCAGCAACGATCCAGGCCGTATCGCCCTTGGCGCCGGACAGATATTGATTCGCGCCTTGCGAGGTCTCGCCCTTGGTGACAGTGCCCTTGGTGAAATAGAGCCCCACCACTTCACCCTTGGCGTCCTTGTAATACAGCGCGCCTGCCGGATTGCCGTCGACAGCGACCAGCCGGCCGCCCTGGAATGTCAGTCCGTCGGCACTCAGGTCCGGAATGTTGAAGATCACGCCGGTGCTGGAGGCGAGCCAAACTTTCAAGTCCTTTGTCTGTGCGGCGGAAAATTCACCCAGCCGGGTCGTTTCCCGGGAATAGACATCATGCACACCGGCGACAGAGGCGATCGCAATGGCCGGCAGCGAAATCGGCGCCGGCGTATCGAAACTGAGCTTCAGCTCGCGCGTCTTGCCGGTTTTGCCCACATTCGCGTCGAGCGATGTGGTAATCTCCATGTTCGGCTGGGCGGCGCTTTTCAGGCCGATGAAATAACCGGAATAGCCGCCGGAAAGCAGCAGTACAGCCGAGGCTGCAATCGCCTGCGGAATGAAGCGGAAGAACGAAACCGTGTTGTTGTTGGCCGCGGAGGGGCTGCCGCCGCTGCTCGACCTGGCTGGCGTCGCCTTGATGGTGCGCACGAGATTGAGCGGCACCGGCTCCCTGAGCATCTCGGCAAAGGCCTGATTGCCGAGCTCCGAGCCGGCGTTCAGAAGATCGAGGAGCTCGCGGGCATGCGGATCGGTGGCGAGGATCGTTTCGATCTCACGCTTGTCTTCTTCACTCACCTGTCCGTCGATATAGGCCGACAGCCGCACTTCAAGCGGCAACTCCTTGAAATTCTCCATCTTTCATGCCCTCGCTTCACGTGTGCCATTGATCATGGCGGCCAGTTTCAACCGGGCAGTCGACAGTCTGCTCATCACAGTGCCAATTGGAATATTGAGGATTTCGGCTGCTTCCTTGTAAGAGTGGCCTTCAACGTTGACGAGAAGAAACACGGAGGACAAACCCTCCGGCATGGATAGAATCATCTTGTGGAGTTGCGTGGCGTAGATCGCCTTTTCAGCGCTGGCTTCGACGATAAGCTCATCCTGTTCGCTTGCATCGACGGTGCCACCGCCTGTACGCACTTTCCTCTTCCTGACTTCATCAACCCACAAATTTCGCGTCATCGCATAGATCCAGCTCTCCAGGCGCCCTTCCCCGTTCCAAAGGTGGCTTCTGGTGATTGCCCGTTCACATGCTTCCTGCACCAGATCATCTGCATCCGATGCATTACGCGTGAGTGTCATCGCAAAGCGCCTCAGCTTTGGCAGTAAGATCACCAATTCGCGGCTTATCTGATCTGCCTTGGCTTGGTTACTCATGACCCTCACTGCAAGTATGACGTCGTTGCTTCTGGCTTTATTCGATTTGTGGATTCAAAAATTTGGGCCCGCGAAAATCGAGTCTAAGGCCCAAAACGCGGCAAAGGTATGAAACATTTTGATAGTCGTTCGCAAGTGATTAACAACAAATGGGCGCGAAAGCTCGCGCCCATCGTTAAATTGTTGTGATTTTCCCACAGCCTGGGCAGATGCCTAGCGCTTAGTAGGTGACCTTGCGCTTCAGCGCATCGTAAAGCGCCTGGTAGGCATAGGTGTCCTTGCCGCCGCGGTCGCGGATTTCGATCAGCTGGGCGCGCGCTTCCTCGATCTTGCCCTGCATGATCAGGCCCTGGCCCATATAGGAGCGCGCCAGGATATAGTTGCCGTCGATGGCGATCGCCTTCTTGTAATAGGTCATGGCGAGGTCGACGCGGCCGGCCTTGCGGTTGGCATAGCCCCGGTAGTTGAGGATGCGCGGATCGTTCTGGTTCTTGGCCGCGTCGAGCACGATCAGCGCGTCCTCATAGCGGCCGGCATAGGCCAGATCACGGGCGATTTCGTAGAGCTGCGTATCGTTCATGCTGCTCTTGTCGGCCTTGACGCACTTCTTCTTGCTTTCGGAATAGACCATGCCGTGCTTGCACTTGGCCATGGTCTTGTCCGCTTTGCCGCCCGAATCGGATGAGCTGGAGGAACTGCCAGGACTGTTGCCGCCCGCGGCAAAGGCGGAGGCGCCGAACGAGAGCGCGAGGGCTGAGACCGCTGCGATCATGGTCATTCTCTTGATATTCTGTACGGTCATTGCGGTGTTTCCTTTCTGCTGGGTTCTAGGCGGTGCTGCAGGTTGATCGGACATGAGTGCGATCTTCCGGAAGATAGAGCGCAGAGTTGACTGAATCCCGTTTGTTCGCAACTGACAAGTTCGTGACTGCCGACCACTTGTAAGTGATTGAAGACTCAATGTTGCATATAATTAATCAATCGATTAAACTTCTGATGTCATGGAGGCAGGAATGGAGAAACCCTTGTCCGGCGCGGAAGTCACGCGCGTCACCCTGGTGGAATCGGCCATACGCCTGTTCGGCGAAAGAGGTTATGATGCGGTTTCGACGCGAGATATCGCCGATCTGGCCGCCGCCAATATCGGCTCGATCGCCTATCATTTCGGCGGAAAGCCGGGCTTGCGCCGGGCCTGTGCTGAATATGTGATCGCCAATGTCCGGGGCACGCTCGGTGCCTCTTTCCTCAAGCCGACGGAAAAGATGTCGCCGGCGGATGCCCTCGCATGCATGGAGCATTCGATGGGCGCCTTTTGCCATTTCTGGCTTGCCAGTCCGGAAAGCCAGCACTTCGTCAACTTCATGCTGCGTGAGCTGCTCGATCCGGGCGAAGTGTCGGAACTGCTCTATGCCAATTGGATGAAGCCCATGCACATGCGCTTCTGTCTGCTCTTCGGTCTGGCGACGGGGCGGGATCCGTGTTCGGAAGAGGTCAAGATCGCGGTGTTTTCCTGCGTCGGCCAGGTGTTCCATTTCCGTGTCGCCAAGCCGCTGGTCATGCGTCGGCTCGACTGGGATGTGATGGGGGCGGAGGAGACCGAGCGGCTGTGCAGGCGGTTGGTCATGCATGTTGGGGGGCTGGTGGCCGCCTATAAGGGAGGTGCATGATGGATTTTCTCTGTAGCCTGCCTGTTATCGCAGGGCTTTTCAGCCACTGTGCTCCGCCGCTGCCACTCGCAACCGGCTATGTCGAGGGTGAATATGTGCTGGTGGCGCCGGTCGAGACCGGGCGGATCGTCCGGCTGCTGAAGAAACGCGGCGACCGGGTCGCCAAGGGCGAACTGCTGGTGCAGATGGAGGATGACGATGCGCTCATCGCGGTGCGCCAGGCGGAAGGTGCGCTCGACCAGGCCAAGGCCCAGCTCGCCAATCTCAAGGAGGGCAAGCGGCCGGAGGAACTGGCGGTGATCGAGGCATCGCTGCAATCGGCCGAAGCGCAGCAGGCGGAGGCGCAGCGCGTGTTCAATCGTGAGAGCGCGCTGGCCAAGCGAGGGATCAACGCCACGGCGGTACTCGATCAAGCAACGAGCGCCCTGCAACAGGCCGATGCGCTGGTCAATCAGACCTCGGCCAATCTCGCCGTGGCGCGGCTGCCGGCGCGGCCGATGGAGATCGAAGCGGCTGAGGCACAGGTGAAGCAGGCCGAACAGCAGCTCGCCGATGCCCATTGGCGGTTCGACCACAGGCGGTTGACACTGCCTTCCAACGGGGTCGTCGACGACATCATAAGGCGGGAAGGGGAGGTGGCAGGGCCATCGCAGCCGGTGATTTCGGTTCTGCCCGACGGGGCGGTGAAGATCAGGCTTTATGCCGGAGAACAATATATGTCCGGGCTGAAGCTCGGTTCGGAGCTTGCCATCCGCTGCGATGGCTGCGGCCGCGATCTCAGGGCACGGATCTCCTATGTGTCCGATAGCCCCGAATTCACCCCGCCGGTGATCTATTCGCTGGAGAATCGCCAAAAGCTCGTTTTTCTCATCGAGGCGAGGCCAGAGCACAACGAGCCGCAGCTGAAGCCGGGGCAGATCGTCGACGCCGTTCTGTCGGGCAGGGCAAAGTGAACGCGATCGAGGTCCATGACCTGGTCAAGCGATACGGTGACAAGACCGTGGTCGACCATGTGTCGATGACGGTACCGACGGGCGAGATCGTCGGTTTCCTCGGGCCGAACGGTTCCGGCAAGACGACGACGATCCGGATGATGTGCGGTCTTCTCACCCCGGACGAGGGCTCCGGCACGGTGCTCGGCCTCGATCTGGCGCGCGAAAGCCTGAAGATCAAGCGCCAGGTCGGTTACATGACGCAGAAATTCTCTTTCTACGAAGACCTGTCGATCGAGGAGAACCTGATGTTCGTCGCACGGCTCTATGGGCTCAGTCCATTGCGCGACCGCGTGGGGCAGACGCTCGAAGACCTCGGGCTGGCAAGCCGCAAGGACCAGTTGGCAGGAAAACTTTCCGGCGGCTGGAAGCAGCGGCTGGCGCTCGCTGCCTGCATCATGCACGCGCCGAAACTGCTGCTGCTCGACGAGCCGACCGCGGGCGTCGACCCCAAGGCGCGGCGCGAGTTCTGGGACGAGATCCACAGGCTGGCGGCGCATGGCATGACTGTGCTCGTCTCAACCCATTACATGGACGAGGCGGAGCGTTGCCACCGCATCCACTATATTTCCTATGGCAAGCTGCTCGCGAGCGGCACGGTGGCGGACGTGGTGAAGAATGCTGGCCTGCATACCTATGTGCTCGCGGGCCAGGGCCTCGGCGATTTGGTCGACGAGCTCGGAAAGACACCTGGCATTGACCAGGTGGCGCCTTTCGGCGCCGCGCTGCACGTGGTCGGAAAGGACAAAGATGCGTTGGAGGCGGCACTGGCGCCCTATCGTAGCCGGGAGGGCATCACGGTGTCCGAAGGACAGACTAGCCTCGAGGATGTGTTCATCCAGTTCATGGCCGGCTCGAGGGACAATATGGGATGAACGACATCTTTTCGCTCATCCGGCTGCGCGCGCTGCTGATCAAGGAATTCATCCAGATGCGCCGCGATCGCATCACCTTCGCGATGATGCTAGGCGTGCCGTTGATGCAACTCATTCTGTTCGGCTTTGCCATCAACAATGATCCGAAGGGATTGCCGGCAGCGCTGGTCACGTCATCGTCGGATCATTATGTGCGGGCGATGGTCTCGGCGCTGGAACTGACCGGCTATTATCGCTTCGTCTCCGTCGCGTCGAGCGCCGAGGAGGCCGAGCATCTGATCCAGAGCGGCGCCGTGTCCTTCGTCGTCACCATTCCCTCGGATTTTGCCCGGCGGGTCGATCGGGGCGACCATCCGCAGATCCTGATCGAGGCCGATGCGACCGATCCGTCCGTCGCATCGGGCGCGATCTCGACGCTCTCCACCGTCGCTGCGCAGGCGCTGCTGCGTGAGCAGGGCATGGAGGTCGCTTCGAAGGATGCCGCGGCAAAAGCGCTCGAAGTGGTGGTGCAGCGGCGCTATAATCCCGAATGCGTTACCCAGTACAATATCGTGCCGGGCCTGCTCGGCGTAATCCTGCAGATGACCATGGTGATGATGACCTCGATGGCGCTGACGCGCGAGATCGAGCGCGGCACGATGGAAAACCTGCTCGCCATGCCTGCCAGCCCGTTCGAGATCATGCTCGGCAAGATCCTGCCCTATCTGACGGTTGGAGCCGTGCAGGTGACGGTGGTGCTGGTCGCGGCAAAACTGTTGTTCCGCATTCCCTTTGTCGGATCGCTCGGCTTGCTGCTGATGGCTGTGTTCGCCTTCGTGCTGGCGCTGGTGCTACTCGGCTACACGATCTCGACGGTCGCGAGCTCGCAGATGCAGGCCATGCAATTGACCTTCTTCTTCTTCCTGCCGTCGATCCTGCTTTCCGGCTTCATGTTTCCGTTCCGCGGCATGCCGGTCTGGGCGCAATGGATCGGCGAGATTTTTCCGCTCACCCATTTCATCCGCATCATTCGCGCCGTGATGCTGAAGGGGGCGGCCTGGGCGGACGTGTCGTTCGAAGTTGGGATCCTGGCAGTGTTCATCCTTGCCTATGCCGGTCTGGCGCTGCTGCGCTTCCGGCGAACGCTGGATTGACGGCGTTTCTGCGGCAGCCTCTCTGGCCATCTCGATTTCAATGGAGAAATCGTCCGGGCGCCGCTTTGACTTTATCTTCTCGTCGCATCCTCGCCGACGATTTGAGGTGCGGAGCGTGCCACTTGCAAATCTTCCCCCTTGAGTGGGAGTTGGTCGCCCCTCGACAAAGGCTCGGGAGGCCACAGAGGGTTGGCGTCGATCGGGCCGAGAAGTTTTTCTTCCTCCACCAGGGCGAAGGACTGGCCGTCCGTCGCCAGCGCATAACGTTCGCGCCTGATCGACCAATCGCCCTTTTCGCCGTCGATACGGAAAAGATTATAGGCGGCCGGCGGCTTATGGCCACCATTGCCCTGGCTGGCGGAGGCGATGCCGACCACGGGTACCCGTGCGCCGCCCGGCGCCGGCAGCCAATAGAGTGAATTGAGATGGGTGTGCCCGTGCAGCACCAGTTCGGCGCCGCCAAGATGCAGCGCTGCGCCGAAGCGGCGGATGCCGACCATGCGCTTGTAGCTCGCCGTGGCGCCGCGGATCGGCGGATGGTGGATCATCACCACGCGGCAGAGGCCGGCCTCATCCAGTTGCTTCAGCAGTTCAGCGAAGCGCCGCGCCTGGTTGCGGCCGAAATAGCCTGATGCCATGAAGGGCGGGGTCGCCGTTGCCGTCGACAGCCCGATCAGCGCCACCTGTCCGCGAATGCGCAGATAGGGGAAATTATGGCCATCGGCGCGCGGCATGTCCGGCGCCAGCCACGCCTGCCATTGCTCCATGGCTTCGTCGAGGGCTCCCGGCACATAAGCGTCATGATTGCCGGGTACGACCGAGACATCATGTGGCTTCGCAAAGGATTTCAACCACACGCCGGCGCCCTTGATCTCGGTGTCGGTCGCCAGGTTGACGAGGTCGCCGGTGATGGCAAGATGGTCGGGCGCGTGTTTGTGCAGATCGCGCAGAAGCTGGTCGAGCGTGTCGCCGAACAGGTGCTTGCGGCGGTTGCGCTGCCAGTTCATGTAGCCGGTGATGCGCTTGGACATCAGATCGAGAATAGACATATCCGGCAATGGCCCCAGGTGGATGTCGGATATGTGGGCAAGCGTGAACATGCCCGGACCATAGGCGGTCGGGGGACGAGGAGCAAGTGTCAAACATGACCGACGACGTCACCCCGCCCGAGATGAGTGCGCTTCGCTACCGCATCCTGACGCGTGTCGTGCACACAGTCTTCATCTTCATCARGGGCATGACGATTGGCGTACGCGCGGCCTGTTTTGACGACCAGGGCCGGATCTTTCTCGTCCGCCATTCCTATATTCCCGGCTGGCACATGCCGGGCGGCGGTGTCGAGCGCTATGAGACGGTGCGCCAGGCGCTGGCCAAGGAGCTGAGGGAAGAGGGCAATCTGGAGCTCACTGCGCCGGCCGAACTCATCCATGTCTACTTCAACCGCCGCACATCGAAGCGCGATCACGTGGTCTTCTTCCGCTGCCGGGTGCGTCAAACGGCCCCACGCCTGAGGGACAGGGAGATCGTCGAGAGCGGCTTCTTCGCGCTGGACCAGCTACCCGAGGGCACGACCTCGGCGACACGCAGGCGGCTCAGGGAACTCGCCGGCGAAGCGGAGATCGAGGAGCTCTGGTAATCGGACGGTAGACAACGGGGCGCCAAGTGGTCGCGCCCTGCCGGTTGACAGCTACGAATGGACCACGGATAAGCGCGGCGTGGCACGTCCGTGCGGCCGGTGATCGTGTCCCGTGTCCGTGTTGAATTGGCGGAGCATGTCCAGGAGCTGGCTCATTTCGGCGGCCAAGGAGTCGCTTGCGGCATTGGACTCTTCGACCATGGCGGCATTCTGCTGCGTCACCTGGTCGATGCTGTTGACGGCCTCGTTGATCTCGCGCAGACCCGTGGATTGCTGATGCGAAGCCTCGACGATCGCCTTGACATTGCCGTCGATGCGCGCCACCTGCGAGACGATCTCAGACAGAGCCGCACCGGTTTGATTGACGAGTTTTACGCCGCTGCCGACTTGTTCGGAGGAAACGGTGATCAGCGCCTTGATCTCCTTGGCGGCCTTCGCCGAGCGTTGCGCCAGTTCGCGCACTTCCTGGGCGACGACGGCAAAGCCCTTGCCGGATTCGCCGGCGCGGGCGGCTTCGACACCGGCATTGAGTGCCAAGAGGTTAGTCTGGAAGGCAATCTCATCGATGACGCCGATAATGTTTGAGATTTCCTTCGAGGAATTCTCGATGCGACCCATGGCCTCGATCGCACTTTGCACGACCTCGCCCGATTTCTCCGCCGCCACGCGTGTCGCGCCCACAAGCTGGCCAGCTTCGGCGGCGCGGCTGGAGGAATCCGCTACGGTGGTCGTGACCTGTTCGAGTGCTGCAGCGGTCTCCTCGACCGCAGCGGCCTGCCTTTCGGTGCGCTCGGCGATTGCGCCGGAGCCCTCCTGCAAATGCTGGGCATTGGAGGAAATATTGCCGGCATTGTCCGAGATCGTCCTGACGGTTTCGCGCAGGCGATCGACGGCAAGGTTGAAGTCTGCCCGCGTCTTTTCCATGCTTGGCACGAGTGTGTCCTCGACCCGGGCCGTCAGGTTGCCCTGGGCGACCTCGGCGATCGCCTTGCCGAGCTTGTCGACCGAGGCCATGCGTTCGGTGACGTCGGTGGCGAATTTCACCACTTTCACGACTTTGCCGTTCTCGTCGAGAATAGGGTTATAGGCTGCCTGGATCCAGACCGGGTTGCCGCTTTTGCCGTAGCGGACGAATTCGTTGGAAAAGAACTCGCCATTGGCAAGCTTCTTCCAGAAATTGCGATATTCCTCGGATTGGGCATAGGCGCGGTCGCAAAACATCGAATGGTGCTTGCCGACGATCTCTTCGAGTCGATAGCCAAGGCCGTCGCAGAAATTCTTGTTGGCGGTGAGGATTGTACCATCCGGCTGGAATTCGATAACAGCCTGGGAGCGCGATATCGCGTCGAGTTTGCTCGCATCCTCCAGCGCCTGGCGCTTGCTCTCGGTGATGTCGGTGGCGATCTTTATGACCTTCACCGGCTTGCCATGATGGAGGACCGGGTTGTAGGACGCCTCGATCCAGATCGCCCGGCCACCCTTGGCGAAGCGCTTGTACTGGCGACGGTCGAACTTGCCGGCCTTGAGATTGGCCCAGAATTCCCGGTATTCGGCGCTCTTGGCGTAGTCCGGGTCGACGAACATGGAATGGTGCTTGCCGACGATTTCATCGAGCTTGTAGCCGAGCGCGTTACAGAAATTTTCGTTGGCGCCGAGGATGCGGCCATCCAGGTCGAAAGTAATTACAGCCTGCGACGCGCTGATCGCCGCCATCTCGCGCTCGGCGTTGCCCCGTCCAAGATTGAATATCCCCATCACCGCTTCCCCTCAGCTGCATGAATCAGCGCATTATAGCCTTAGGGTATGCATTTATTGTTTAATGAAAGTTTCTCAGACAATGCTAATTTATATAATTAGAAATTTAGGGTACTCCAGATTATAAACCTTTGGTTTTGTAGTCGGGCTTCTCAAATAGCGCAGATAAACTGCGCTATTTCTTCTCCAGGCAAGACTGTCAATCCAATTGCTGCAACGGTCCGAGCGGCACGATTCCGTTCGGGTTTATTGTCTTGTGACTTCCGTAATAGTGATGCTTGATATGGTGGAAATTCACCGTATCCCTGACGCCAGGATGGTTGTAGAGATTACGCAAGTATCTGTAGAGATTGGGATAATCAACGATCCGGCGCCGATTGCACTTGAAATGGCCGACATAGACGGGATCGAAACGGACAAGCGTGGTGAAGAGCCGCCAGTCGGCTTCGGTGAGCCGGTCACCGAACAGGTATTTCTGCCCGTCAAGGCGCTGTTCAAGCCGATCCAATGCTGCAAACAAGGCGTCGAAATTCCTCTCATATGCCTCTTGGGTTGTAGCAAAACCGCATTTGTAGACGCCGTTGTTGATCGAATCGTAAATATAGGCGTTGAGCTCGTCGATTTCGCCACGCAGCTCCTCGGGATAGAAATCGAGATTGCTGCCGGTGATGCCGTCGAAAGCGGAGTTGAACATACGGATGATTTCGGCTGATTCGTTGTTGACGATGGTGTTGGTCTGCTTGTCCCACAGCACCGGCACGGTCACGCGGCCGGAATAGTGTGGGTCGGCGCGGGTATAGATTTCCGACAGCGCCGAGGCGCCGAACAGATGATCGGGTGTGGCGTCTTCCTCCGGCTTGAACATCCAGCCCTTTTCCAGCATCAGGAAGTGCACGACCGAGACGGAGATATGGTCCTCCAGGCCCTTGAGCTTGCGGAAGATCAGCGTGCGGTGAGCCCACGGGCAGGCATAGGAGACATAAAGGTGATAGCGGCCGCTTTCGGCCTTGAAGCCGCCGCTGCCGGTCGGTCCGGGCGTCCCGTCCGGGGTGATGAAGTTGCGGAATTGCGAGGCGGCACGGATGAATTGCCCGCCGCTGTCCTTCGTATCGTACCAGGCATCATGCCATATGCCGTCGACCAACAGGCCCATGATCAGTCTCCTTGCGCTTTTTCCGTACATCGCAATCCCCATCGGATTTTGCGATAGCCAAAATGATGAACGCTGCGTTTTGGCTCTTGTTGCGCGGAAACTTTCCTGCTATCGGCCTTTCCACCTTAGCCGAAAGAGTTTTGCAAGGCATGACACTGCTGCGACGACCGCGATGATGTTTTCCCGCCCGCCATTCCGAATGCGCGGCGCGCCATCGCTATCGTTTGTTCAAATGCAGTGTCTTTTCCATGAAGAAGCATGACCTTGTCTACCTGACGGAAGATCCGTCCCATCACGAGTCTATCGAACTCATCAACGAGGAGGCCTTCGGCCCCGGCCGCTTCGCCCGCGCCGCCGCGCGGATTCGTGAGCAAGGACCACATGACATCTCGCTGTCTTTCATCTGCGCCGACCGGGGCGAGACGATCGCATCCGTGCGGATGACGCCTGTCATGGCGGGTGAGGTGAGGGGTCATCTGCTCGGCCCGCTCGCTGTCAGGCCATCGCACAAGAATATGGGTATCGGCCGTGAACTGGTGCGGATCGCGGTCGAGGCGGCGAAGCGCAGAGGTTCCGAAGCCGTGGTGCTGGTCGGCGACCCGCCCTACTATATGCCGCTCGGCTTCGAGAAGGTTACCTATGGAGCGCTGCAATTTCCGGCACCTGTCGATCCGGGCCGGGTGCTGGTGGTGCCAATCGCTGAAGATGCGCATGCCCGGCTCAAGGGCACGATCCATTGGCGGCCCGAGGAGAGGCATGCGGTGGAGGATGTCGAACGCGTCCTGACATTGAAGGCTGGTTGAAATCGACTGCGGAAAGATCAGGCAAACTACCAAAACGGCTGCCTGACTACCGTCCCTCGCGCCACCACGTCGAGCCGAGCGCCAGTCCCAGCAGGCCCAGTCCGAGGAAGCCGGCGAAGAGCGGCAGCGAGGTGACGCCCTTCAATGTCGTCTCGTCGGTCATGCGGATGACCATGCGGTCGGGATCATCGATGCGGACCTTGCCATTGACGGTGAGGATCTGCGGAATGGTGACTCCATCAGCGCCATCGTCGAGGCGCTTGACGATGCCCTTGTTGGCGGAGGCAAGAGGTTCGAGCTTTTTCGTGGTCGAGACCATTTCGCGGAATTCAGGTGCGTCGACGGCGCCGACATGGACGAGCGTGTTGAGGTCGCCGTCCTTGACCTCGTAGAGCCCATTGAGCGGCGTCTTCAGCGTGCCCTTGTAGAGGCCGGGTTCGGAGCGCGACAGCGTCACCTCCACGGTGCTGCCGTCCGGCTTCTTCAGGATCGCCTTGGGGTCGGAATCGCCCAGCGTCTGGCGGGTGATCTCGATCTCATGGCCGAATGCATGGGCGGTCAGCGCTTCTTCTTCCAGCGCCGGTTCCTTCATCAGCCAATGGGCGATGCGACGATAGAGGTCGATATGCGGCCCGCCACCTTCAAAGCCGCGCGCCCAGAGCCAGCCCTGGTCGGACAGCAGCATGGCGACACGGCCTTCGCCATTGTGGGACAGCACTAGCAACGGGTCCTTGTCGGGCCCGTCCATGATCACATTGCCCTCGGGCGGGTTGACGTCGACCACGCGGAACCAGCGGCCCCAATGCGGCGGCTCGGTCTTTCCACCCTCCAGGCCGCGTGTGACCGGGTGGCGCTGGCCGAGTTCGGAAACGCGCGGATAGAAGGGCTTGTTGACCATCTGGCCGGTCGGCATGGCCGGCAGCACGGAAGAAAGCGGCGTATAGGCGATCGATTCAGGTCCGGCATGTTCCGGTCCGGAGACCAGCAGCAGGGCGCCGCCTTCCTTCACATATTGGGCAATGTTGTCGTAATAGAGGATCGGCAGCACGCCGCGATGCTGGTAGCGATCGAAAATGATCAGGTCGAAGTCTTTGATCTTGTCGACGAACAGTTCGCGGGTGGGGAAGGCGATCAGCGACAGTTCATTGATCGGGGTGCCGTCCTGCTTTTCCGGCGGTCGGAGAATGGTGAAGTGGACGAGATCGACCGAAGCGTCTGACTTCAGCAGATTGCGCCAGGCGCGCTCGCCGGCATGCGGTTCGCCGGAGACCAGCAGCACGCGCAGGTTCTCGCGGATGCCATCGATGGTCTGGACGATGCGGTTGTTGATCGGCGTGACCTCACCGGGGATTTCGTTGACCGCGACTTCGACGATATTGCTGCCGGCGCGCGGCAGCTTGAAGGTGGCGACGCGATCGACGCCTGCTGTGGCGTCCAGGCGGTTGGTGACTTCGCCGTTGATGCGCACGGTGATCTCGGCCGAATCGTTGCGGCTGGTGCCGTCATCGACCACGCGCAGCGTCATCTGCTGGTCCTGGTTGACCAGACCGAAGCGCGGCGCCTTGACGATCTCGATGCGGCGATCGAATTCGCCGTCCTTGCCGGTGATCAGCGCATGCACCGGCGCGTCGATGCCGTCCAGCTTGTTGTTGGCCGGCAGGTCATGCACCTGGCCGTCGGTGACGGCGATCACCGCGCCGATGCGCGAAGGTGGGACATCTTCGAGTTCGTTGGCGAGATTGGAGAACAGCCGCGTCGAGGGCGTTTCCGAGCCCTCGTCGGCTGCGGCATTGATCACCCGTGTCTCGATGCCGTGGAACCGGCCAAGTGCGGCCCTGAGTGCCTCGACTGCCTTGTCGGTCTGGGCTTTGCGATCACCGACATCCTGGCTCTGGCTGCGATCGGCGGCAATGGCGACGATCGTCGGCAGCGGTTCGCGCTCCTCATTGACGATCACCGGATTGGCGAGCGCGCCGATGAGCAAAGCAAGCGCTACGGCGCGCAGGATCATGCCGCGTTGGCGGCGATAGAGGCCGAAGCCAATGAAGAGAACAGCGATGACGGCGAGGAGGCCGATCAGGACGGGCTGCAGCAGCGGATTGAAAACCACGCTCATATCACTGCCCCAACCGTTCCAGCAGAGCCGGCACGTGCACCTGGTCCGCCTTGTAGTTGCCGGTCAGCATATACATCATGATGTTGACGCCGGTGCGATAGGCCATTTCGCGCTGGTTCTCGTCCGGCGGCACCATCGGCATCAGCGGCGCACCCATGTCGCTTGTCGCCCACGCGCCGGAGAAATCATTGCCGGTGATCATGATCGGCGTCACGCCATCGCCGGCGCGGACCGGCCGCGAGGGATCGGACTTCGTCGTTTGCGCCTCGACCCAGAGCGGGCCTCCTGAGTAGCGGCCAGGGAAGGATTTCAGCAGGTAAAAGGCCTTGGTCAGCACATGGTCGGAGGGCACCGGCTCAAGCGGCGGCACGTCGATATCGGTGAGGATGGCGCGCAGCCGGTCGGTGTTGGGGCTGACGCGGCCCATGGCGGTCATCGCCGATTCCTGGTCCTGGGTGTCGAACAGCACGGTGCCGCCGGCGCGCATATAGGCGTCGATGCGGCTGATCGTTTCCTCGGACGGCATTTTTGCGGTCGCATGCACCGGCCAATAAAGGATCGGGAAGACGGAGAGCTCGTCCTTGGAAATATCGACACCCACGGGGTCTCCGGGCTCCAGCGTGGTGCGGTAATAGAGATAGTCGCTCAGCCCCTGCAGACCGCGCTGGGAAAGGTGGTCGACATCCTCTTCACCGGTGATCACATAGGCGAGATGCGTCTTGTCGAGCCGCGACATCAGCACATCGTCGCCGGGTTTGGAATCATCGGCACGGGCGCTGTCGAAATGGCCGAACGTGGCGCCGGCGGCGATGAAAAGCACGGCGGCTGCCGCGGTCGCCCGGCGGGCGAAAGCACCGCCAAGCAGCAGCATGGCAAGCGTGTCGGCCAGTGCCAGAATGACGGCTGCAGTGATCAGCCAGGGCTTCAGCGATACGGAATCATCGCCGGTAAAGCCGCTTTCCAAGACTTTCAAATCGCTCGGCAGGGCGATCGGCTGCAGCTTTGCGTCTTCCGGCAACAGGTTGAGCGCCTCAAAGCCGTCCTCGCCGCCATAGAGGCCAGGCGGATTGATGAAGGAGGCGATCACCGGCTTGCCGGGTTCGATCGGCTTGGCAAGGCCTTTTTCCGTGGTCAGCACGCCCTTGGCGTTGAGCAGCCGGTAGGGCGGCAGCACGGTCTTGCCATCGGCGGTCTGGGTGCCGGCGGTGCTGTGCGACAGCTGCACGATCCGGCGCAGCATTTCAACGAAGTCGCCCGACAGCGGCAGGTTCGACCAGGAGGATTCGGCGCTGACATGGAAGAGCACGATCCGGCCGGCATTGATCTTGCGGGCTGTCACCAGTGGCGTGCCGTCGGTGAGGCTTGCCCAGGTCATCGATTGCAGGTCCGGCGACGGCTCGGCCAGAACCTGGCGGTTGACCAGCACGCCCTTGGGCGGCGTCAGGCCGGCAAACGGGCTCGATTGCGGGAAAGTGTCGAGCGGCTGCGGCGAGGCCCAGGACATGGCGCCGCCGAGCGCGCGCTCGCCTTCGCGCAGGCGGACCGGGATCAGCGGGTCGCCGGTCGGGGCGGCGGCCAGACGCGGGCCGGCGAAGCGCACCAGTGTGCCGCCCTTGTCAATCCAGTCAGTCAGCGCCTTTTCGGCCGAGGGCGGCATGCGGCCGATATCGGCCAGCACGATCATCGACGGGCGCGTCTTGATCAGGTCGGGAATGGCGGTGGCGAGGTCGTTGCTCTTGGCCTCTTCAAGATTGGCGAAGGGCGACAGCGCGCGGCTGATATAATAGAGCGGCGACAATAGCGGCTGGCTGCGATCGGCGGATTCTCCGGAGATCAGGCCGACGCTGCGGCGCTTGAAACTGTCGTCAAGCAGGTGCACCGAGCCGGCCGTGTCGTAGCCGTCGATGGAGAGCCGGGCATAGTCGTTGCGCAGTTCGAAGGGCGCTTCGATCGAGCTCTCGGCCGTGCGCTCGCCTGGCTTGAAGTCGAGCTTGGCGGTGCCGACGACGCGGCCCTGGATGTCATGGGCGGAGACGCTGACGATTTGCGGCTGCGTCGCTTCCAGGCGCGTGGCGTCGATCGTCAGGCGTTCGGCGGAGTTGACCGCTTTGGTGATGGCGATCGCATCCGGGTTCTGGCGGCCGATCAGGTGGACCTCGCCTGGCGCCAGCACCTTAAGCGCGTCGTAGAAGGCGGCATCCTTCGATGACTGGATGCCGTCGGTGATGAAGGCGAGGGTGCCGGGCTTTTCATCCTTGAAGGCGGTCTGCAGGGCGCCGACGACGCGGTCGCGATCGGCGGGCAGCGGTTCGGGTTTTGCCGCAGCGAGCATCTTCATTGCATCGTCGGCATGCTTGAAGGTCGCGTCATGGGTGCTGTCGGCAGTGAACACGAGGCTCACCGGTGCGTCGCTGGCATCAGCCTCGCGGATCAGCATTTCGGCGGTATGACGGCGCTTTTCGAAGCTCGGTGCGCTTGCCCAACTGTTGTCGAGCACGATGGCAAGCGGACCTTTCCCGCCAACCAGGGCAGCATTGGGATTGATGACCGGACCGGCAAGCGCGATGATCAAGGCACCGGCGAGCAGCAGGCGCAGTGCGAGCAGCCACCAGGGTGTCGTTGCCGGCGTTTCCTCGCGACGGGTGAGTGCCAAAAGGATGCGGAAGGGCGGGAAGACTTCACGCTCGGGCTGCGGCGGCGTGATCCTAAGCAGCCACCAGATCGCCGGCAGGGCGGCGAGGGCGATCAGGACCAGCGGTGCGGTGAAAGCGAGCGCACCCATGGGTCACTGGCTCCCGATTACGGCACGGCCCGGCTGGCCGGACAGATAGGTGTGCACGGCCACGAGTGCCTCGGAGGCAAGCCGGCCGGTATTGTGGGCGATGAAATTCCAGCCCATATGCTGCAATCCTTCACGCAAGGCGTCGCGGCGGGCGAAATAGATGGCGCGATATTCCTCCTGCAGCGCTTCCGAGCGGCCGGAGAGGAATTTCGCACCCGTCGCGGGGTCGCGGAATTCGACGCGGCCGGCATAGGGGAAGGTTTCTTCCGCAGGGTCGGCGACTTCGACGACATGACCGCGCAGGCCGCGACGGGAGAGCGGCTGCAATCCGGCGAGCACGTCCGGCACCGGTTCGAGGAAGTCACCGAACAGGACAATGTCGCTCGACCCCCGGATCATGCGTGTATCCGGCAATGTGTCTGTGGGATCGGCAAGGGCAAGCGCATGGGCAAGCCTTTCAGCCGCATTGCGCGCGGCGACGGGCTCCATAACCCCCGGGCAGCCGATCCGTTCCCCGGAGCGCGCCATGATCTCGGCCGTCGCCAGCATCAGCACCAGCGCCCGGCTTTCCTTGGACACATTGCCGAGGGTGGACTTGTACATCATCGACGGCGACAGGCTGGCCCAGAGCCAGATCGTGTGCGCCGCTTCCCATTCGCGGTCGCGGATATAGGTGTGGTCGTCGCGGGCCGAGCGGCGCCAGTCGACGCGCGACAGGCTGTCGCCTTCGACGAAGGGTCGGAACTGCCAGAAATTCTCGCCGACGCCGCGCTTCTTGCGGCCGTGCCAGCCGGCAATCACCGTATTGGCAATGCGGCGTGCCTCGACYAGGCAATCGGGCAGCATGCGCGCACGCTCGCGCGCCCGGGCGAGGGCAGCACCCGGCGTGGTCGGCGTGACGGTCTGGCCAATCGGAGCCAACTTCTTTTCGTGTCCTTAGTTTCGCAGCGGCTCGACCAGCCGGGAAATCACGTCCTTCATCGTCACGCCTTCGGCGCGCGCGGCGAAGGTCAGCGCCATGCGGTGCTGCAGCACTGGGCCGGCAAGGGCAATGACATCGTCGATCGATGGTGCGAAGCGGCCCTGGTAGAGCGCGCGGGCACGGGCAGTCAGCATCAGCGACTGGCCGGCGCGCGGGCCGGGACCCCAGGCAATGCGGCTGTTGGCGAGCTCGTTGCCTTCGCCGGGACGGGCGGAACGGACGAGCTTCAGGATGGCCTCGACCACGCTTTCCGGCACCGGCATGCGGCGGATCAGCGTCTGGATTTCCATCAGCCTGGAGGCATCGATGACGCGCGAGGCCTGCGCTTCGGTCACGCCGGTGGTTTCGAGCAGGATGCGGCGTTCGGCATCGAGATCCGGATATTCGACATCGATTTCCAGGAGAAAGCGGTCAAGCTGGGCTTCGGGCAGCGGATAGGTGCCTTCCTGCTCCAGCGGGTTCTGGGTGGCGAGCACATGGAAAGGCTGCGGCAGGTCATAGCGCTGACCGGTGATGGTCACATGGTATTCCTGCATGGCCTGCAGCAACGCTGACTGGGTGCGCGGGCTGGCGCGGTTGATTTCGTCTGCCATCAACAGTTCTGTGAAGACAGGACCCTTGACGAAGCGGAAGGAGCGGCGGCCGGCTTCGTCCTGGTCCATCACTTCGGAACCGAGGATATCGGAGGGCATCAGGTCGGGCGTGAACTGGATGCGGTTGGTGGCAAGGCCGAGAACGGTGGCCAAAGTCGCAACCAGCCGGGTCTTGGCGAGGCCGGGCACACCGACCAGAAGCGCATGGCCGCCGGCGAGCACGGCGAGCACCGTCTGCTCGACCACCTTCTCCTGGCCGAAGATCACCTTGCCGGTTTCGGTTTTGATGAGCGCGATGTCGGCGAGGGCTTTCTCGGCTTCGGCCGCAACGGCCTTTTCGTCGATGGCACCATCCACCGGTGTCAATGCGCCCATGAAATTCTCCTGGTCCACACGTTTGAAGTTCGAATCGAAATAACCACTTGTGTTGTGTTGCTTTCTAAACTGACAGGGGTATCAACGGCTGACAAGCGCGATTCCAATCAAGATTGCGTATGCCTTATGCACCGGCAATGAGGACAGAAGAATGGCAGGCGGCCAAATTAGCGCGCAGACGAATGCCGGCGATCTCGCCTCGCTGATCGCGCGCGCGGCGGCCGATACCAATGATCCGAGCAAAGGCCTGCCACCGGTCGACAGATGGAACCCGCCGTTCTGCGGCGATATCGACATGCGCATCCGCGCCGATGGGACATGGTTCTACATGGGCACGCCGATCGGCCGGCATCCCCTGGTGCGGTTGTTTTCGACCGTGCTGCGGAAGGACGAGGACGGTAAAACCTATCTTGTCACGCCGGTCGAAAAAGTGGGCATACAGATCGAGGATGCGCCGTTCCTCGCCGTCGAAATGGCCGTGACAGGAACGGACGAGGGGCAGAGGCTCACGTTCCGCACCAATGTCGGCGATGTCGCGGAAGCCGGGCCTGACCATAAGCTGCGCTTCGAGATCGCCGGCGAAAACCAGGAGCTCAAGCCCTATCTGCATATCCGCGGCCGGCTGGAAGCGCTGGTTTCGCGGCCGGTCATGTACGATCTCGTCGAACTCGGCGAGGAGATCGATATCGACGGCCGGCGGATGTTTGCCGTCCGCTCCGCTGGCGTGCTCTTCCCGGTCATGCCGGCCGACGAGCTGGAAAGATTGTCGAGATGAGGCCACATCCGGCACTGTCAGCCGTTCCGCGCTATTCGGCCGAGGAGTTCCGTCGCCGCGCTGAAGTGCATATCGCGGGCGCGCCGGGAGATTTCCTGCAATATGGGGACTACAAGCTCAATGCGGGCACCGAGCTTGGCCTCGAAAACATGGATCTGAAGGATGCGGCGGTCCTGATCGGTGTCGTGGAACAGGATGACGATGCACGGGTGATCTTCACCCAGAGGACATCGACACTGAGGAAACATTCCGGCCAGATCGCCTTTCCTGGCGGCAAGCTCGATTCCGGCGAGACGCCGGAAATTGCGGCTCTGCGCGAGGCGGAAGAGGAGATCGGGCTGGCGCGGCATTTCGTCGACGTCATCGGCCATCTGCCGTCGATCCCTGTCATGTCGGGTTTTCGCATCACGCCGGTTCTCGCGACTGTGCGGCCTGGGTTCGAACTGACGCTCAATCCCGACGAGGTCGAATTCGTCTTCGATGCACCGCTGTCTTTTCTGATGAACCCGGTCAATCACAGGCGGGAGCGCCGAAAGTTTGGCGAGCGGGAATGGTATTACTACGTCATGCCCTATGAGGATCGCCGCATCTGGGGGATCACCGCCGGTATAGTCCGGTCCGTCTATGAAAGGCTTTATGAATGACCAGCATTGCCGGCCATGCCTGGTTCCGGGACCCGGCCCTGCAACGCGTGCTGAGCTTGCTCAACGATGAGAATGGCGAGGCTCGGATTGTCGGTGGGGCCGTGCGCAACAGCCTTATGGGCCTGGCGGTCAGCGACATGGACATTGCCACCACGCTTCTGCCGGACGTGGTGATCGAGCGCGCCGAAAAGGCTGGTGTCAAATGCGTACCCACCGGCCTGAAGCACGGCACGGTGACGCTGGTCATCGACAGCCGGCCCTTCGAGGTGACGACGCTGCGCCGCGACGTCGAGACCGACGGCCGGCATGCGACCGTGGAGTTCACGCGCGACTGGAAGGCCGATGCCGAGCGGCGCGATCTGACGATCAACGCGCTCTATGCAGACAAGGACGGCATGGTGCACGACTATGTCGGCGGGTTGCAGGACATAGAGACGGCGACGGTCCGCTTCATCGGCTCCGCTACAGATCGGATCGCCGAGGACTACCTGCGCGTACTGCGCTTCTTCCGCTTCTTTGCCATTTATGGCCGCGGCCGGCCTGATGCCGAGGGCCTGCGCGCCAGTGCGGCGGCGCGCAAGAAGCTCAGTTCGCTTTCTGCCGAACGGGTGTGGAGCGAAATGAAGAAGCTCCTGGGTGCCGCCGATCCGTTCCGGGCGCTACTCTGGATGCGCACTGCGGGCGTGCTGACCGAAATCCTGCCGGAGACGGAAAAGTGGGGCATTGACGGTATTCCGGGCCTCATGCTTGCCGAAAGTAAATTCGGCTGGGTAGCGAACCCGATGCTTCGGCTCGAGGCAATCGTGCCGCCGGTCGCCGATCGGCTAAACGCCATGGCGGAGCGGCTGAAGATGTCGGGTGCCGAGCGGAAATTCCTGCAGCAGTTTGCGGATTTTCCTGATGTGGCTGAGACTATCTCTGAAGCGCAGTTCCGTATCCTGCTCTATGAAAACGGGCCGGAAGGCGCAATTGCCCGACTGAAGCTCAAGATTGCTTCGGCGGTGGCGAAAGGCGACGACGATTTCGAAGCTCTCGGACGCATCGCGGCGTTCGGAAAGCTTTTGAAAATCGCTGAAACCTGGCGGAAACCCGTGTTTCCGCTGAAGGGCTCGGATCTGATCGAACGGGGCATATCTCCCGGCCCCGAAATGGGAGAGGTTCTCAATGGTCTCGAACGCGCATGGATCGCATCCGATTTTCAACGCTCAAAAGAAAATCTTCTGGCGACGCTGACGTCTTAAGAAGCCAACGTCGCTTCCACGTTCAATTTACACGGCCTCAGCCGTGCGAAAAGTCCGGCATCGCCCAAGCATTGAAGCAATCCGAACCCTTGGCGCTCGCCGGAACGTTCTTGTTGTCGTTGTCGGCTGCCTTGGGATTGAAACGCTCGAAATAGGAGATGCGGTCGATGAAGTCGAGCGACGCAGGGTCAAGCGGCTTCTCCGTCGCCTTGGCCTGATTGATCGTCTTATTGTCTTGCACAGTCATGATTACCTCCTCCGGCGCATCACGAACGAAATGATTCATAGCATACTTTTGTTCCATTAGCATGACGCAGGATACGAAATGTTTTTTATCCACTGGTTTTGAACCATTCGGCCGGCAACCTGAATTTTACATTCCCGCTGTCGGCCGCCATTGATCCAGATCAAGCATGATGCGGTGTTCGCCGGCCGAGTGATTCAAGGCCAGCGCACCACGGGCGGAAGCGACGATAGGATGGCTTCGACATTGCCGCCGGTCTTCAGTCCGAAGGTCGTGCCGCGGTCGTAGAGCAGGTTGAATTCGACGTAGCGCCCGCGGCGGACGAGTTGCTCGTCCCTGTCTTCCTCAGTCCAGGGCGTGTTAAAATTGTCGCGCACGATCTTGGGATAGATGACGCCGAAGGCACGGCCGATCTCGCGAGTCAGCGCGAAATCGGCGTCCCAGCCGCCGGCCGTATCGTCGGAATGCTGCCAGTCGTAGAAAATGCCGCCGATGCCGCGCGCTTCGTTGCGATGCTTGAGGAAGAAATACTCATCGCACCATGTTTTGAATTTCGGATAGTCCGCGACAGGATGCCGGGAGCAGGTGACCTCCAGCCCGCGATGGAAGATGCGCGAATCCGCATCCTCCTGGGTGCGGCGGCGCTCCAGCACCGGCGTCAGGTCGGCGCCGCCGCCGAACCACCAGGAACTGGTGACCACCATGCGGGTGTTCATGTGAACGGCCGGGACATTGGGATTGACCGGATGGGCAATCAGCGAAATTCCGGACGCCCAGAAGCGCGGGTCGTCATTGGCACCCGGCATCTGCTGGCGGAACTCGGCCGAAAATTCGCCATAAACGGTGGAAGTATGGATCGCCGCCTTTTCGAAGACCCGGCCTTCGAGCGTCGACATCGTGCCGCCGCCGCCGCGCCCGTCCTGGCGCTGCCATGGCTTGCGGACAAAGCGCCCAGCAGGCAGGTCGGAAAGCGGGCCGCTGAGCTCGTCTTCGAGCGCCTCGAAACTGGCGCAGAGATGGTCGCGCAGGCTTTCGAACCACAGGCGGGCGGTTTCCTGCTTTTCGGCGATATCGGCCGGCAGGCCGGTGGGTAGAACGGGTCGTTCCATAGTCTGTCAAATTCCATCAATCAGATGCGGCGAGAACTGGGTTAACTTGAACGAAAATTGTAAACGCAAAATCAACCATTGGTTCCGATAGTTTGAAAGTGACGAATTTTTTTTGCCGACTTTAAGCGTTTGATAGAACATCGGGCTTAATTCCAGACATACGGTCCTGCATGGTGCCCTGTCTACGAGTGCGGGAGGTATTCGGAATTTCGTCGCACTGATCCATGATGGGAACCAGCGCGACGGGGCGCAGGAAGGAAGGCCTAAGGCCCCTGGTCTTGGGCAGAATTTAGGCGGTCAGGTTGAACATGTCATTTAACTGGTTCAAGAAGCAGGACAAGGATGCGGCAAGCGGCAAGCTTTCCGATCGTCGGACTGCGCCCGATGTGCTCCAGGGAACTGATGCCGGCCGGTTCGACGTCATCCAGGCTCTTGCCCGATACAATGCCCGCCGCGTCAAACAGATGATCGTGGCGATCAATCTGTTGGTCGTCCTCTCGATTGTCAACAATCTAATCTTCGACCGCGGGATTTGGTTAACCGCTGCCGCCGCCCTGACTTTCGGTGTGCTGTTCGTGGCACGCCGCTACTATGACAGCGACCGGCCGACCGCGGCACAATTCATCTTCATCTGGACGATCTTCACCGCCGTTACTTATATCACCTGGCAGGGCGACGGCCTGCGCGATCAGATCATTCTCGGCAATTCCATCTCGCTGGTGTTTACCGCCATCCTGGCAACACCCCGGCATTTCGCCATCATGTATCTGGCAGTCATTGCCAACGCCATCGCGCTTGGCGTGGCCAATGAATACCACTGGGTCGACTATGGCCAGTTCTATTTCGACTGGTCGAATGTCGGCGATGCCGTGCTGCTTTATTCGGTCACGGCGGTGACTGTGTTCATGCTCGCCAATGACATGCGGCATCTGCTCTCACGCTACAACAGCGAATACCGCAAAGCCAAGGCTTCCGAAGACGAGATCTACCGGCTCGCCAATCACGACACGCTGACTGGCCTGCCCAACCTGTTCATGGCCGAGAAGAAATACCGCGACGAGCATTCGGCTGCCAACAGCCCCAAATGCACGCTGTTCATGATCGGGCTCGACAATTTCAAGACCGTCAACGACTCGCTCGGCCACGTCTTTGGCGATAGCGTGCTGAAGACCATTGCGGAGCGGCTGCTCAGCATTGCGACGCCGGATTGCTTCATCTTCCGCATCGGCGGCGACGTGTTCGGCATCATGACCTCGCGTGCGGTCACGCCTGAAGCTGTGGCCGAAATGGCGGAGGTGATTCGCAAGAAATGCTCCGAGCCGCTTGGATCCGGCCATCAGTTCATCCTGCTTACCTGTTCGATCGGTGCCGCAATCCGCGAGGAGGTCGCCACGAATTTCGAGCGCCTGCGCCGCGAAGCCGATATTGCCATGAACAAGGGCAAGAGCTCGGGACGCAATGTCTTCAAGCTCTATGACGAGACGATGAGCAGCCAGACCATGGCCTCGGTATCGATGGCGGCCAAGCTGAAGACGGCCATCGACAAGAAGGAATTCCGACTGTTCTTCCAGCCGAAGCTCGAGCTGGAAACCGGCAAGATCCATGGCGCCGAGGCCTTGCTCCGGTGGTTCCCCGACGAGGCAACGGTGCCGGTGCGTCCGGATCTCTTCATCCCTGTCGCCGAGTCGACCGGCATGATCGTCGAAATCGGCGAGTGGGTGATCCGCGATGCCTGCATGCAGTGCAAGCGCCTGCAAGAGCTCGGCGCGCCCGATTTCTCCATGGCCGTCAATATCTCGGCAGTGCAGTTCAAGCGCGGCAATCTGGAACATATCGTCCTCGATGCACTGGAGGCGAGTGGGCTTGCGCCGCAGTTCCTCGAACTCGAGCTGACAGAATCGCTGCTGCTCGAGGACGAATACGACATCAAGGGCCAGATCAGCCGTTTGGCCGAGAAGGGCATTTCCTTCGCCGTCGACGATTTCGGCAAGGGCTATTCGAACCTGGGCAACCTTTCCAAATTCGACGTCGAGGTCCTGAAGATCGACCAGTCCTTCGTCTTCCAGATGTTCGACACGCCGCAAAACGCCGCCCTGGTGGAGGCCATCGTCAGGATGGCCAAGTCGCTGGGCTTGAAGATTGTTGCGGAAGGCGTCGAGAACCAGCGTGCGGCCAATATTCTCGGCCTGCTGGGCGTCGATTTCGGCCAGGGTTACTACTGGGCCAAGCCGCTGCCGATCGAGGATTTCATTGGCTTCACTGGCATCGGCAAGATGAATACGGCGATCCGGGCCTGAGCGCGCGGTTCACCTCAACTCGCAAAACCCACCTGTCGCAGCGCTTCGCCGGCAATCATCGCCGCCGACATGGCAACATTGATCGACCGCTGGCCTTCCACCATCGGGATCAGGATGCGTGCGTTCGCCGCCTCATGGACATGTTCGGGCACACCGGCGCTCTCGCGGCCGAAAAGCAGGATGTCGTCCGGCGCAAACTCGAAATCGATGTAGGGCATGGCCGCCTTGGTCGATGCAAGGACGAGACGTCGGCCCGCGCCGGCGCGCCACGCCTCGAAATGCTGCCAGTCGACATGGCGGGTGAGGAGCACGGTGTGCAGGTAGTCCATGCCGGAGCGCCTGAGGTTGCGATCCGACGTGTCGAAGCCGGCCGGCTCGATGATGTCCACGGTCAGTCCAAGACAGGCTGCCAGTCGCAGGATCGTGCCGGTATTGCCGGCAATATCAGGCTGGTAGAGGGCAATAGAGAGCTTGGGCATGGTAGGCCTGATCCGGGTTGGCAGCGCTGGGATGCGGTAGACGGTCTGTGCCTATTTGGCAACATCCCCTCCGGCATCACCACATTCTGCCGAAAGTTTGGGCAAGGCTCTGGCGATCTGGCAAAAATCAGGTTATTGAAGCGCATCTCCAACACGAAGGAAAAGGAGGCCGTTATGGATATTGTAACCCACGCTTGGCGCCTCCGCCGGATGACCCCATATTCATCCTGAATTTCAATTCCTTCGCCTTCTGAAAATCATCGATTGACATTTGCAGCATGGCTTTTGCTGCGATTTTCTTGCCGATCGGCCCCGGGAGACATGCCGATCATGTCTCTTCTCTGGAGAGCTTCAAAATGTTCGCCTGGTTCGAAAAACGCGTAAACCCCTATCCGTCCGAAGAGCCGACGCGGCCACCGGAAGGGCTGTTCCCATTCATCATGCACTATTCGCGTCCCGTCCTTTGGTGGCTGGTCGGCATGGCGGTGGCAACCGCTCTGATCGGCGTCGGCGAAGTGATTATGTTCAATTTCCTCGGCCAGATCGTCGATTGGTTGTCGAAATCCGATCCGAAGACTTTTCTGGACAAGGAAGGCTGGCGGTTGCTCGGCATGGGCCTGTTTGCCGGTATCGGCCTGCCAAGCCTGGTCATCCTGCAGGCCTTCATGATCCATCAGGTCCTGCTCGGCAACTATCCGATGATCGGCCGCTGGCAGATGCACCGCTATCTGCTGCGGCAGAGCATGAGCTTCTTCGCCAATGAATTTGCCGGACGCGTCGCGACCAAGGTGATGCAGACATCGCTCGCCGTGCGCGAAGTGGCGATGAAGGTGCTCGACGTTTTCGTTTACGTGCTAAGCTATTTCATCTCGATGTTCGTCATCATCGGTTCGGCCGATTGGCGGCTGATAGGCCCGCTGGGGCTGTGGCTGATCGTCTATTCGTCGATCCTCTGGTTCTTCATTCCGCGTCTCCGCAAGATTTCCGAGCGGCAGGCCGATGCGCGTTCGAGCATGACCGGCCGCATCGTCGACAGCTACACCAATATCGCGACGGTAAAGCTGTTTTCGCATGCCGGTCGCGAGGAGGACTATGCGAAGTCGGCGATGGATGAATTCCTGCACACCGTGCATGGCCAGATGCGCTATGTGACGATGTTCCAGGCGCTCGTCTATTTCAACAATGCGGTTCTGGCATTGCTGACGGCGGGACTGTYGATCTGGTTCTGGATGCATGGCTCGATCTCGACCGGCGTGATTGCCGTGGCGATTTCGCTGGCGCTGCGCGTCAACGGCATGTCGCAGTGGATCATGTGGGAAGTCTCGGCGCTGTTCGAGAATGTCGGCACCGTCTATGACGGCATGGCAATGCTGTCGAAGAAGCAGGAGATCAGCGACGTCGAGGACGCCAAACCCCTTGCCGCGCCGAAGGGCCGGATCGAGTTCGACCGCGTCAATTTCCACTACGGCAAAGCCAAGGGCGTGATCAGCGACATCACCCTTTCGATTCAGCCGGGTGAGAAGGTCGGCTTGGTCGGCCGGTCTGGCGCCGGCAAGACGACGCTGATGAACATCCTCTTGCGTTTCTACGACATCGAGAGTGGGCAGATCCGCATCGATGGCGAGGATGTCAGCCGTGTGACGCAGGATAGCCTCAGGAGCAAGATCGGTGTGGTGACGCAGGACACCTCGCTGCTGCATCGCTCCGTGCGCGATAACATCGCCTATGGCAAGCCGGGCGCCAGCGACGCCGAGGTGATCGAGGCGGCAAAGCGGGCGAACGCCTGGGACTTCATCGAGAGCCTCGTCGACCCGCAGGGCCGCGTCGGGCTCGATGCCCAGGTCGGCGAACGTGGCGTCAAGCTTTCCGGTGGACAGCGGCAGCGCGTCGCGATCGCCCGCGTCTTCCTCAAGGACGCGCCGATCCTGGTGCTGGACGAAGCGACTTCGGCGCTCGACTCGGAAGTCGAACAGGCGATCCAGGAGAACCTGTTCGAGCTGATGGAGGGCAAGACGGTGATCGCGATCGCCCATCGTCTGTCGACGCTGACGGAAATGGATAGGCTCGTCGTGCTCGACAAGGGTGTGATCCGCGAGGAGGGCACGCATGCCGAACTCGTTGCCAGCGGCGGCATCTATAGCGACCTCTGGCGCCGGCAATCCGGCGGATTCATCGCGGACGATGCGGAGGCAGAGGTCGAGGCGGCTGCGGAATAGAAGGTCGAAGCCGCTTGAGGGTAAAGAAATGCCGGGGTGAGAGCTCCGGCATTTTTATTCGGCCGCCTCGGAGGCGGTGTCCTCGTTGTCACCAGTCATTTTCTGGCGCTCGGCCTCGACTACCGCCAGTGATCGTACGGATAAAACAAGCCCTAGCGATTTCAGTACGGCTATCGTTGATTTTATGCTGGGATTGCCTTCCTCACTGAAGGAGCGGTAGAGCGCCTCACGCGCGAGACCGGTCTCGTCAGCGATCTTGGACATACCCTTGGCGCGGGCGGCGACCCCGATGGCATGCACGATGTAGCCTGTATTATCGGTCTCGAATGCGTCATTCATAAAAACTTCGACGGCTGCGTCGGAAGTGAGCGCTTCGGCCGGATCGTAGGGAACGAATTTTTCTTTCATTTCAACAATCTCGCATACCGGCCAATTCTTTGGCTCGCTTTATGTCACGTGCTTGGCTGCTCTTGTCGCCGCCACAAAGCAGAATGATCATTTCTCTGCCGTGCATCTGAAAGTAGATTCGATAACCCGGTCCGTAGTGAATCTTCAATTCGCTTACGCCTTCACCCACAGGTCGAACATCGCCCATCAACCCGTAGCGGAGTTTATCCAACCTTGCGGCAATGAAAGCACGCGCCAGCCGATCGCGCAAACCCGTTTCCCACTTCCGGTATGTTTCCGATTGGACAATCTCATACATCAATGTAACCTATAAATCACAATATATCAACCGACCGCGACTCTGCCTCCCATCTCATCTTCTATATGTGCCCGGATGATCGCCTCGAACGACGCATCCGCCCGGAACCCCAATTCCAGCGCCCGGCGCGGGTCGTACTGCTCAGCCCATCCTCCGACGATCCGCTGAATGGTCTCGTCCGGCTCCCGCCGAATCAGGCTGACGGCCTTTTCACCGGCAACCTTCCTCAGTGCTTCGATCTCGTCGCCGACGGTGGCGGAGACGCCGGGCATGGAAATGCTGCGGTCGTTGCCGAGCCGGCTTGTATCGAGGCCGGCGGCGTGGATGAGGAAGCCGACGGCGGAGCGGGGGGAGGCGTGCCAATGCCGTACGGTGTCGGCCACGGGCAGGATCGCTTCGACGCCGTTGAGTGGTTCGCGGATGATGCCGGAGAAGAAGCCGGAGGCGGCGCGGTTGGGTCTGCCGGGCCGCACGCAGATGGTCGGCAGGCGGATACCGACGCCGTCGACGAAGCCTTTGCGGCTATAGTCTGACAGCAGCAGTTCGCAGATTGCCTTCTGCGTGCCGTAGCTGGTGGCGGGCGTCAGGTGGAATTCATCGGGGATGATTGCGGGGAAGGGCGGGCCGAAAACGGCGAGCGAGGAGGTGAATACCAGGCGCGGCTTGTAGCCGTCCGAAAGATGGGCGAGCCGAATGGCTTCGAGCAAGTGCCGCATGCCGTCCATGTTGATGCGGTAGCCCTTCTCGAAATCCGCCTCAGCCTCGCCGGATACGATCGCGGCAAGGTGAAAGATCACGTCGGGACGAATGTCGACCAGCTTCTGGATCTCGCCCGCGTCGGAAAAATCGCCGCTCCGGACATCGGCCTGGCCGGAAAATCCGGCTGGACTGTCCGCTGGCACGACATCAGCGAGCGTGAGACGGTCGATTGTCTTGCCGTCGAGTGCGCCATCCCTGACCAGCCTGTCGGTGAGCTTGCGGCCGATCATGCCGGCGGCGCCGATTGTCGCGATATGCATGGAAATTCCTCCGATGATTTGTCATACCAATAGAGCCGCCCGACAAGACTTTGCAAGCATAGGCGACACGCCGCAGTCCATGTCTTTGCCGCGCCACAGAATCCGCCTATATCCTGCCCATGATCTTTCGCCGCGTCGCTCAATTCTTCGAAACCTGGATCGATCCATTCCGCCCAAGGCCGAGTTATCGGCCGCCGGAAAGCACGCTCGCCTTCATCTGGTATTATGTGTCGCAGGCCAAAGGGCCGTTCCTGGCGATGCTGGTGCTCGGCGGCATCACCGCGATGCTGGAGGCGGCGCTCTTCTGGTTCACGGGCGGGCTGGTCGACATTCTCGATAGCGTCGGGCCGCACAAGGGGTGGAGTGGTCTCTTTCAGACGCATGGGCTGGAAATCCTCGGCATGGCCTTCGTGGTGATGGGCGTGCGCTTTGCGGCAATCGCACTCAATGCCCTGGTCGAAGAGCAGACCGTGGTGCCCGGTTTCTTCAACCTGACGCGCTGGCAGGCGCATGTGCATATCTCGCGCCAGTCGCTGACCTTCTTCCATAATGATTTTGCCGGCCGCATCGTTGCCAAGGTCTGGTCCGGCGGGCAGGCGGTCGGTGATCTCATGGTGTCGCTGATGCAGGTCGCCTGGTTCATGGTGATCTACACGCTGACGACGGTGTTGCTTGTAACGCGCCTCGACTGGCGGCTTGGTGCCATCATTCTCGTCTGGATCGCCATCTTCCTCTGCCTGGCGCGTTACTATGTGCCCTATGTGCGCAAGCATGCGCGCGACACGGCGGAAGTCTCTTCGATGCTCAACGGGCGGCTGACGGATTCCTATTCCAATATCCAGACGCTGAAACTGTTCGGCCGCGAAGAGGACAATGACCGCTACATCCGTGACGGCTTCGATCTGTTCCAGCAGTCGCTGATACCCTTCACCCGCTATCTGACCAGCGTGCGCTCGTCGCTTGCGTTCCTGTCGGGGCTGATGATCACGGCGGTCGGCGCCATGACCATTCAGCTCTGGCTGGACGGCGCGATCACCACCGGCTCGGTGGCCTTCACACTCGGCCTGGTGCTGCGGATGAACATGCTGCTCGGCCGGATGATGAGCAGTTTCAACGCGATCATGCGCAATATCGGCACGATCCAGAATACGGCTGAAATGATCTCGCAGCCTATCGGGCTGGTCGACCAGCCGGGTGCACCGCCGCTGGTCATGCGCGCGCCCTCAATCACCTTCGACAATGTCAGCTTCCACTACGGCAAAGGCGCCGAAGTTCTCGACAAGTTCAGCCTGTCGATCGCGCCGGGTGAGAAGGTGGGCATCATCGGCCGTTCGGGGGCGGGCAAGACGACGCTGGTCAATCTGCTGCTGCGTTTTTACGATCTCGAAAGCGGCCGTATCCTGATCAGCGGCCAGGACATCGCGGATGTGACGCAGGAATCGCTTCGCCGGCAGATCGGCATGGTGACGCAGGATACCGCGCTCCTGCATCGGTCGATCCGCGACAATATCATGTTCGGCCGGCCGGAAGCGACGGAAGAGGCGATGCATCGCGCTGCCGAGGAAGCTGAGGCCGATGCCTTCATCGCTGGCCTCGTCGATTTTCGGGGCCGCAAGGCCTATGACGCCCATGTCGGCGAGCGTGGCGTGAAACTGTCCGGCGGCCAGCGGCAACGTGTGGCGATCGCCCGCATGCTGCTCAAGAATGCGCCGATCCTGGTGCTGGACGAAGCGACGTCGGCGCTCGACTCGGAAGTCGAGGCGGCGATCCAGCAAAATCTCGAACGGCTGATGCATGGCCGCACGGTGATCGCCATTGCCCATCGGCTGTCGACCATCGCCCATCTCGATCGGCTGGTGGTGATGGACAAGGGCAAGATCGTCGAGGATGGGACGCATCAGGCGCTGCTGGCGCGCGGCGGACTTTATGCGGAACTCTGGGCGCGGCAGTCGGGCGGATTTATCGCCGCCGATACCTGAACTGCCGCGAATGCATCGCTGAATCACTTCGGCGGATAGCTGGCTGTGGGGTCGATCAGCGTGACTTCAGACATCAGGCCGAAATGGTTCGAGCCGATCGGGTCCGGCACACGCTTCAGCGATGTGATGCGCATCGGGTCTTGCACGAAGAGGTGGTCGATGGCCATGCCGAGTTGTGGCAACTGCACCGGAATGGTGGCGGGCTCGTTGTCTACGGTCATCAATTTCCTGTCCCGGATGAAGCGCTGGACAACGGGGTTCAGGACGGTGGAGTTGAAATCGCCTTCCAGCACTAGCGGGCCCTGGACCTTGTCCAGCCACTCGGTGATCTTCTTCAGCTCGATTGCCTGGAAATTATCGAAATAGGGCTTGGTGAGGTGGACATTGGCGAAATTGATCACCTTGCCGCCGAATTCGATCGAGGCGATCTGCAGCCGGTCGCGGTAGATCGGGCTCGCCGTCTTGACCAGGCTGTTGACGAACGGCTTCTTCGACCAGACCGAGCTGTCACAGGTGATGGTGAAATTGCCGCAGCCGAGCCGGTAGGGATAAGCGACGCTGATGCGCGCGAGTTCGGGGAAGAGCGGTGCCGATTCCTGGATGAAGATCACGTCGGCGCCGGAGCTGATCATATAGTCGGCGATCTTCTTGCCATTGGCGAAGGAATTGTCGCCCTCGATATTGAGCGACAGGAGTTTTGCCGTGGGTATGTCGCCATAGTTTTCCAGCGCCGGCTGGCGGAATTCGCCCAGCATGACGAAGCCGTGGCCGGCGATGGCAATCGCTGCCAGCATGATCAGGACATTGAGCATGTGGCGGCGGAAGATGAAGCTCAGCAGGCCGAGGACGAAGGCCACAATCGCCAGATGGATCTGCATGCTGGCGAACGTCCAGAACAGCCACCAGCCGGAGACATAGCGCGCGGCGACGAGCGCGAGCACGATCGTGGCAAGCGTGCCAAGGACGAGGGAAATGCTTTTCATGGACTTTCCGGATGAGCTTGATGGGGATCTGTGGATGGACGGGTCAGATACCGGCAAATGTGCTGGTTTGACCCTGTGCGGCAGGCCTTTTGAACCGATTTCTATGACATTTTCGATACGGTTTTGGGCAAAAAAGTCAATTCCTGCAAATGGCTCGCATGCTGCGGCAAAATTACCGCGACATTGTGCCCGTGGCCCCTTGCCAAGTCTGGACTTATCCGGCAATCAAGCTTAGAACGCGCCCGAAAGTGGGGGAATCTATGGTCGCTTTGTGGCCAAGGGGGAGCCTTCTCTTGGGAGTGCTAGGGACGAATTCTTTCGTTGAGAGGATGGAGAAGCCGTGAGCGGACACGACACGACGAGTGGGGAAGCGGGTCCGACCCGCCGTGATTTCCTGTATTTGACCACGGGCATGGCAGGCGCTGTCGGCGCGGTTGCAGTTGCCTGGCCGTTTATCGATCAGATGCGCCCGGACGCTTCGACGCTCGCGCTCGCCTCGATTGAAGTGGATGTCGGCGCGCTGGAAAAGGGCCAGTCGCTGACGGTCAAGTGGCGCGGCAAGCCGGTCTTCATCCGCAACCGCACCGAGAAGGAAGTCGCTGACGCCAAGACCGTCAAGATCGACGATCTCAAGGATCCGGTCGCACGCAACGCCAACCTGCCCGCTGACGCCGTTGCCACGGCCGCGGATCGCTCGATGCAGGGTAAGGAAGACTGGCTGGTGATGGTTGGCGTCTGTACGCATCTGGGCTGCGTGCCGCTCGGCGAATCGGGGGAATTCGGCGGTTGGTTCTGTCCTTGCCATGGCTCGCAGTATGATACAGCCGGCCGCATCCGCAAAGGTCCTGCTCCGGAGAATATGGCGATCCCGAAGGCCGCCTTTATTTCGGACAAGGTCATTCGTATCGGTTGAGAGGGGACACACTAGATATGAGCGCTGATCATCATTCAACCTACGAGCCACGCACGGGCATTGAGAAATGGGTGGATTCCCGCCTGCCGCTGCCGCGCATGGTCTACGATTCCTTTGTTGCCTATCCGGTGCCGCGGAATTTGAACTACGCCTACACTTTCGGCGCCATGCTGGCGGTGATGCTGGTGGTGCAGATCCTGACCGGCGTCGTGCTGGCGATGCACTATGCAGCCGATACCACGGTCGCGTTCGAATCGGTCGAGAAGATCACCCGTGACGTCAATCACGGCTGGCTGTTGCGCTACATGCATTCCAACGGCGCCTCGTTCTTCTTCATCGCCGTCTACCTGCACATCGCCCGCGGCCTCTACTACGGCTCCTACAAGGCGCCGCGCGAAATCCTCTGGATTCTCGGCGTGGTCATCTACCTCTTGATGATGGCAACCGGCTTCATGGGCTATGTTCTGCCCTGGGGTCAGATGTCCTTCTGGGGTGCGACGGTCATCACCGGTTTCTTCTCGGCCTTCCCCTGGGTGGGTGAGTGGATCCAGCAGTTCCTGCTCGGCGGCTTTGCCGTCGGCGACCCGACGCTCAATCGCTTCTTCTCGCTGCATTACCTGCTGCCGTTCATGATCGCCGGCGTCGTCATCCTGCATATCTGGGCGCTGCATGTCACCGGCCAGACGAACCCGACGGGCGTTGAAGTCAAGTCGAAGACCGATACCGTTCCGTTCACGCCCTATGCGACGCTGAAGGACGCTTTCGGCACGGTCATCTTCCTGTTGGCCTTTGCCTGGTTCGTCTTCTACATGCCGAACTTCCTCGGTCATCCGGACAACTATATCGACGCCAATCCGCTGAAGACGCCGGCTCACATCGTTCCGGAATGGTATTACCTGCCGTTCTACGCCATGTTGCGCGCCATCACCTTCAATGTCGGCCCGATCGACTCCAAGCTCGGCGGCGTTCTGGTGATGTTCGGCTCGATCCTCGTGCTGTTCTTTCTGCCCTGGCTCGACACGTCCAAGGTCCGGTCGGCGGTTTATCGTCCGTGGTACAAGCTGTTCTTCTGGCTGTTCGTCGCCAACGCGCTGATGCTGGGCTGGCTCGGTTCGCAGCAACCGAGCGGTATCTTCACGCTGATGGCGCAGCTTGGCACGCTTTACTACTACGCCTTCTTCCTCGTCATCATGCCTGTCCTGGGCCTGGTAGAGACACCAAGACGGATTCCGAACTCGATTACGGAAGCCGTGCTTGAAAAGACTGCCAGGGCTTGATGGAGGGGATGGGACCGATGAAAGAGCTTATCACGAGCATCGTCCTCGTCGCTGCCGTTGCCGGCGCTGGCATCGCCTTCGCGGCGGAGGAAAAGAAGGATGATCTGGCCGCGGCCGTGGCGCATGCCACGGAGGCGGGACATTATCCGATCCTCGAACCGGAGCAGGAAAAGTGGACCTTTGCCGGTATCTTCGGCAAATACGACAAGGGGCAGCTGCAGCGCGGCCTCAAGGTCTACAAGGAAGTCTGTTCGAACTGCCATTCGATGAAGCGCGTCGCCTTCCGCAACCTGGAAGACCTCGGCTATACCGAAGCGCAGGTGAAAGCCTTCGCTGCCGGATATGAAGTGCAGGACGGGCCGAATGCCGCCGGTGAGATGTTCACCCGCAAGGCGGTTCCGTCCGACTATTTCCCGCCCCCGTTCGCGAATGACGAAGCGGCTGCCGCTTCCAATGGCGGCGCGGTGCCGCCGGACTTCTCGCTGCTTGCCAAGGCACGCGGCGTGGAGCGCGGCTTCCCGCAATTCATCTTCGACATGATCCCGATCGTCGGCGGCTACCAGGAAGGCGGGCCGGATTATATCCACTCGCTGATAACAGGCTATGTCGATCCACCGGCAGGCTTCAAGGTTCCGGAAGGCACGCATTTCAATCCGCACTTCGCCAGCGGCCCGGCGCTGAAAATGCCGCCGCCGATTGCCAAGGATCAGGTCGAGTACGAAGACGGTACGCCGCAGACTGTCGACCAATATTCGCGGGATGTCGCATCCTTCATGATGTGGGCGGCTGAACCGAAGCTTGAGGAACGCAAGCGGACCGGCTTCATGGTGATGATCTTCCTGCTGGGCCTTGCCGTGCTGGTCTGGCTCACCAAGCGCTCGATCACCGGCGGCGCGCACTGATCGATTGCTGAGATTTGCGAAAGGCGGCCTCGTGCCGCCTTTTTTGCTGCCAAAACGCCGGTGGCTTGATAATGTCCGTCGGCCTTTCTTTTCGAATTTCCAACTCATGGACGGTGATATGAGCTCAGCTCGGGAAACACTGCTTGCGGCGATCCGCACCATTCCGGATTATCCGAAGCCGGGGATCATGTTTCGTGACATCACCACGCTGCTCGGCAATCCGCAGGCGTTTCGGCGCGCCATCGACGAGCTGGTGCACCCTTTTGCTGGCATGAAGATCGACAAGATCGCCGGCATCGAGGCGCGCGGCTTCATCCTCGGCGGCGCCATGGCGCACCAGATGTCGGCAGGCTTTATCCCGATCCGCAAGAAGGGCAAGCTGCCGCACGACACCGTGCGGATCGCCTACAGTCTCGAATACGGCGTCGATGAGATGGAAATGCATCGCGACGCGGTGCAGCCCGGCGAAAAGGTGATCCTGGTCGACGACCTGGTTGCGACGGGTGGCACCGCTGAGGGCGCGACCAAGCTGCTCAAGCAGATGGGGGCGGATATCGTTGCCGCCTGCTTCATCATCGACCTGCCGGAGCTTGGCGGCCGGAAGAAGCTGGAAGCGCTCGGCGTCAACGTGTTGACGCTGATCGATTTCGCGGGACATTGACGCGATCGAGAGGTGCGGAGATCACCGCTTATAGATGTCTCGCCGGTCACCTATCCGGACAACGACGATTTTGAGAACTTTGTCTTCGATGTCGGCGATAACGCGGTAGTCACCGACTCGGTATTTCCAGAAATTCCCGAGTTTCGAGCCTCTTAAGGCCTCGCCGATGCCGCGTGGGTCGTCCAGTTTGGCGACACGCTCAAAGAGGAACTTCAATATTCGCTGGGACTGTACGTGATCGATATCGTCGAGATTTCTTATGGCCAGGTTGGAAAGTTCAATTTCCCAGACCATAACGCCTCATAACCTCGGAGAGTGGCGTCGTACCGGATTTGCCGTCTTTGATATCCTGCAATTCCTGCTCGGCAAGATAGAGGTCTTCAAGATCTCCCAGATATTCGATGATCGCCTCCTCAAGAAATGACGACTTGGTGCGACCAGTCGCTTTCTCCAGCTGATCAAGCCGACGTTCTATTTCCGGAGGAAGGTTGAGTGCGATCATTCGATGCTCCTTTCCCCAACTCTAACGGAACCAGCAGCAGTCTTCAACGACAGTGTTCTTCGGCACTATCATCGATGAACGGTACAAAATTGCTGCGAACCCGCGTTTTTCCTGCGCTAGCGTCAGAGAGACCCTTCAAAACGCGTTCGAGTCCATCTGCGCTTTCGAAAAGCCACGCTTCCCTTGCTGGTATTTACTTTGCAATCCATTTGTCGACGCCTTGTTCCGGTGCCGATTCACTTTCTAACATGGCTCTGCCCCAACCTATTGTCTTTTGTCATCGCCGGGAAAATTCACTCAAACTCCACCACGCCGCAGTCAAACCGCATCACCGTCTCACCGTGCTGGTTGACCCCCTCATAGGTCAGATTGCAGATATGCCGGCCCGGGCGGTGCGGAACCGGAGCGTCGCCGTTGAACTGCATCGAATAGGTGACGGTATCTCCCGCGAAGACTGGCTTCAGCCATTTGAGATTGCGGATGCCGGGGGAAGGGCCGAGTTTGGGCGGCGTGCCGCCATCGGCACGGATCGCTTCGTTCTGGTGGTAGATACTGGCGACGTTGCATTTCATCGCTGCGGCGCAGACATGCCAGCCCGAGGCGCAGAGGCCACCGAACAGCGATTGCTTGGCGAGTTCCGGATCGGTGTGGAAGGAATGCGGGTCGAATTCCCTGGCGAATTCCACGATCAGGTCGGCGGTGAATTCGTAGGTGCCGATGACCACCGGCTTGCCGACCTCAAGCAATTCGCGCATCCTCATGCGGCGGCCTCCGCGCGCATGCGGAACATGCCGGGATTTTCCATGAACATGACGACATCGCCGTTCTGGTTGGTCACCGTGTGCTGCATGCGCACAAGCCCGATGCCGGGGCGCGATTTCAACGGCCGCGAGTCGACCACTGTGGTCGTGCCGAACAGCGTATCGCCGACTCGTACCGGCTTGCGCCATTCGACGATGTCGACGCCCGGCGAGCCTTGGCTGGACGAATAGTGCAGCAGATTGTCGTAGAACATGCGCATCCACATGGCGCAGCTATGCCAGCCTGAGGCGGAGAGCCCGCCCAGGATGCTTGCCTTGCCGGCTTCCGCATCGAGGTGGAAATCCTGCGGGTCGAATTCGTTGGCGAAGTGGATGATTTCTTCGGCGGTGACGGTGCGGGAGCCGAGATCAAAGACACGCCCGGGCGTCAGATCTTCGTACCAATAACGGATCTCGGACATTTTGCTTGCATCGTCCTCCCAAAATCTCTTTTTTGCTTCGCAGATCACTTCAGGAGGGGCGATGCAAGAGAAATATGATCTCGGCGATTGGGAAAGGCGCAAGGCCACGCTTTTGCCTGTCCTGGATGCGGCGGCGAATGAAGGGCTGATCGGGCGCGACCAACTCGGCCGGCTTGCCGAATTCCTGCTCGGGCGCGGCGTGCGGATCGGCGACAGCGTCGCAGCAGCAGCGCTATCGGCAGATGGCCTGGATACGCCGATTGCGTCGGAACCGGCGCCCGCCGTCGAGGAAAGCGAGGTGCCACGCTTCATCCGCGGCTTCCATGATATCCTCATCACCATCGGCGTTGTCGTCGTACTGTTGGGGCTTGCCGGTCTCGCCACTGTCTATGCCGTGATACCGGCAGCCATTGTGCTGGCGGAGATTCTCGTGCGCCGGCAGCGCCTCGCATTGCCGGCCGTCGTGCTGACCGTGGCCTTTTCCATTGCCTGCAGCTTCGGCATCTACCCGGTGATCGAGGACCTTGGGGGTAAGCTGCCGGAGATATGGCAGCCGGTTATCGTTCTTGCGATCATTGCGATCGTCACGCTCATCTTTTTCTGGCGTTACCAGGCGCCGATCGCGTTGGCCACAGGCTTGGTCGCAGGCTATGGCGCGGCCGTGTTTAGCCTGGCGATACTGGTTATCATCCACGGACAGATCGAGAAATTCTTCGATGCTCCGATTGCCTATGCCGCTTTCCTCGGTGTCTTTGCCGCGCTGGTGTTCGGCACGGCGCTGCGCTTCGATTTTGCCGATCGATCGAGGGTGACACGGCGATCGGATGTGGCCTTCTGGATGCATCTCGCCGCGGCGCCGGCCATCCTCTACACGATCATGGCCTGCATCTATCTCAAGGGGACGGCGAGCATGATCTCGGCCAACACCAACCTCCTTCAGGCCGTCGTGATCGTTGTCGCAGTTCTGGCTATGATGATGATCGGCGTGGTCCTGGATCGGCGCGCCTTCGTCACCTCCGGGCTGCTGTCCTTCGGTTATGCCTTCAAGGTGATCCTCACGGAAGGCGGCTTCGAGAGGCTGGTGTCCTCCACCGATACGATGGCATTCGTGGTCCTGCTTGCCGTGGGCACTATCGTGCTCAGCCTCGGCATCGGCTGGCAGCCCTTGCGCCGCTTCGTGCTCGGCGTGCTGCCCGAACCTGTGCAGGCAGTGGTTCCACCCATGCGGAGCTAAAGCCGTTCAGGCCGCTTTGGAATCGGGCTCGGCCTGGCTGTCCTGATCCACCGATCGGCGTAGGTCGATCTCGATGTCACCGGGACGGATCAGCAGGCTGGAACAGAGCTGAAAGAGTTCGCCCGGCGTCTGGATGCCGGCAATGTCATCGAAAAACACCAGCGTGCCGTTGGGCTTGATCCCGGTGAAACGTGGTGCGTCGGAGGGGGCAGGACGCGGCGTGAAGACCGGGTTGAAATATTCGAGATAGCGACCGTCCTGCCAGATGGCGATCGCCTCCCGATACCGCCCTGCGACCAGTTCGAACTCCGCTTCCGTGCGGAAAAGACTGCAATTGGCAGCGAATGCACCGACGAGCTTCTGTTCGAACCCCTCATGTGTGATGCCGTAGCGGCGCGTCAGCCAATATTGGATGACATAAATGCAAGCGCTGATGCCGTGCCAGGTCTCGAACGGCATGTCCGCTTTCCACGCGTCCTGGTTCAGATCGCGGCCGAGTTCGCTGTTGAACACTTCCTGGCTCTTTCTCTCGGCCTCGACATTGCCGATGGCGCGCGAATTCGACTCTGGGCAGGCGCCCAGCACGGAGAAGGGGCGGGCGACATGGACAAAGGTCTCGCCGAACAGGATCGCCTTGAAGGCCATCTCATAGTCGACGACCGGGAATTCGAAATAGCGGCCATTGCCCAGCTTGCGAATCCGGTCGAGCAGGCGGCGTGACAGCGCGCCATGATAGATCGAACAGCCGCTGAGCGGCACATGGCTGCAATCCTCCCAAAGGAAGGCCCTGCGCATCAGCCGCTTGCGGTCAAGCAGCGTGACACCGGTGTTGAGGCTGATCGAGATGATATGCGGCCGGGAGCCTTCGGTCGGCCAGATGTAATTCGGTCCGGTCCAGCAGATCGCATCGGCATCGATCTGTCGTTCCAGATTGGCAAGGAAGCCAGCAAGCTCGGGATCGATGAAGTCGTCGTCGCCGATGAAGGATACGAACCGGCCGGTCGCGGCTTCGAGCGCGCGCTCCCAATTGTCCATCATCGCCAGCGTCTCCGGCGGCGAGGGAAGGTAGCGGATGCGCGGATCTCCAGCGAAGGCTCGCATGAAGCCATCCATGACCGCCGGATTGTCGGAATTGTCGGCAAACACGAATTCGACGTCGTCGCGTGGGCAGGCGGTGAGCGATTTGATCGCTTCCTGGAAGTAAATCTGCCGGTTGCGCGATGGAACGCAGATGGAAAGAATGGGCTTGGCCGACATGCAGGACCTCCGTTGGACTATGCCAATAGCGCCACAGCCTGTCTTGAAGCTGAAGAGATGTTACGGCCTTGCAATCGGAATTCAGCTTCGCCTTTCGCTACGCCGCCACAATATCTGCACGATGCGATTTAATTCTGCTGCTTCTGAGGTCGTGGGGAGGGGCTTAATGGAAGTTCGGATTAGGAGTGGTCTTGGCCGGATAACGCGGTCGCATCTTGGCTATGTGCTGGTCGCCGTTGTTTGCATCGTGGCGTTTGCGATCGCCAGAATGAATGAAGCTTTTCTTGCTGCCACGCTTTTGTTGGTACTCAACCTCGAAATCGTCAGAAGAACTGATCTCGACGGGTCCATGGCGGAATATCTCAACACGGTGCTCTTCCACGTCGCCTTCTTCTTCCTCGCCCCATCGTATTACTTTGACTTATTGCCTCCGCCTGTGAACAGATTCGACTCTGAGATTCAGTTTGCTGTCGAAGCCCTGGTCGTCGTACTGCTGAATATGCGCTATCAGTTTGTCTCTCTTCGCGCACTCTCCCACTTTCTCGCATTGGCGGTCATTGTCTGCCTTCCATTCGAGATTTGGCGACTGATCTGGGTGCCGCATGGACGAGTCCACGGCTTCAGCATAGCGCTTGAAGTCTATCGGTATTGGATGATGCCTGTGGAAATGATGCTGATCGCAGGGCCGTTTTTTGTGACGGCGTTGGCGATGGATTTCGGCAGCAAGGGGAACGGGTCGCAAGCGGTGATGGCAGACGTCTACTATCTCTACGCGTTGCCGCTGATGGCATTCGGTCTTTTCCCCGGCGTTGGCATTAGCCTTCAGGCGAATTGCGACCTCAATTCGACATATGTTGCGATTGGCGGGATTGTGGTGTTGATCTTGGCGGGGTTGATGCTTTCGCTCTTTACGCACAGGAAGTCGATCGTGCTCGCGTCTGCTTTGGCCGCGCTTCCCCTCGGCGTCAATCGCTGCGTTACGGCGCCGGTCTTCGAGGCCATCTTGATTGTGTGCGGTATCCTGCTGCTGACATGGCGGTGGCTGCCGAAGGGGCCGGGGCGCGGCGCATAGCAATCTTCACGGTGCTCTGCGAAACGCGCCGCAGTTCAACTCAGGTGTTGAAGCGGAAATGGATCACGTCGCCGTCAGCGACGACATATTCCTTGCCTTCGTCGCGCGCCTTGCCGGCTTCCTTGGCGGCCACTTCGCCGCCGAGGGTGACGAAGTCGTCATAGCCGATGGTGAAGGCGCGGATGAAGCCGCGTTCGAAATCCGTGTGGATCACACCGGCGGCCTGCGGCGCCTTGGTGCCGCGCTCGATCGTCCAGGCGCGGGTTTCCTTCGGGCCGACGGTGAAATAGGTGATCAGGTCGAGCAGGTGGTAGCCGGCCCGGATCAGGCGGTCGAGGCCGGCTTCTTCGAGGCCGAGTGCTGCGAGGAATTCCTTGGACTCTTCGTCCGGAAGCTGGGCGACTTCGGATTCGATGGCCGCGGAAATGATCACGCATTCCGCACCCTGATCCCTAGCCATCCTGGCTACGGCCTCGGTGTGCTGGTTGCCGGTGGCGGCTTCAACCTCGGCGACGTTGCAGACATAGAGGACCGGATGCGAGGTCAAGAGGTTGAGGCCCTTGAGAATAAGGATCTCGTCTGCCGCAAGCGTCCTCAGCAACAGGCGCGCCGGCTTGCCGTCGTTGAGCAACTTGACGACGGCTTCCATGACCGGCAGCGTCGCCATCGCGTCCTTGTCCTTGCCGGTGGCACGCTTGCGGGTCTGCTCAACCCGGCGCTCGAGGCTCTCGAGATCGGCGAGCATCAGTTCCGTCTCGATCGTGTCGGCGTCGCCGACAGGATCGATACGGCCTTCGACATGGGTGATATCGGGGTCTTCGAAGCAGCGCAGCACATGCACGATGGCGTCGACTTCGCGGATATTGGCGAGGAACTTGTTGCCCAGGCCTTCACCCTTGGAGGCACCACGGACGAGGCCGGCAATATCGACGAAAGAGATTCGAGTGGGGATGATTTCCTTGGAATGGGCGATCGCGGCAAGTTTCTGCATGCGCGGATCAGGCACAGCCACTTCGCCGGTATTCGGCTCGATGGTGCAGAACGGATAGTTGGCCGCCTGCGCCGCCGCCGTGCGCGTCAGCGCGTTGAAGAGGGTGGACTTGCCGACATTCGGCAGCCCGACAATTCCGCATTCAAAACCCATGGATCGGTCCGGTCATCTCTGATCTTGTTGCCGTTGCCTATGGGCAATGCAGCGCGAGAGGTCAAGGAGATATCGGCGTAGCATCTTGAAAATGCGGCTCTCGCGATGCAATATAAGGCCTTGCGGAGCGTGGATGGAACGCCCGCCCACGTCCTCGCCAACATCTCAGTGCCCATTCATCGGAGATTTACCGATGGCCGACAACGACGTTCTCGTCCCGAAGACCAAGATCAAGCCGAAGGTCGAAAAGCCCAAGCTTTATAAAGTGATCCTCTACAATGACGACTATACGCCACGTGAATTCGTCATCATGATCCTGCAGGCGGTGTTCAAGACCGGCGAATCCGCCGGTTACCACATCATGATCACCGCCCACCAGAAAGGGTCATGCGTGGTGGCGGTTTATACGAAGGATATCGCCGAGACGAAGGTCAAGGAGGCGATGGATTATGCCAAGGATGCGGGATTTCCGCTGATGCTGACAGCAGAGCCGGAGGAGTAGGGGGTGTTAGTTGTAATTCGGATCGGTCATCCTCAGCCGTAAGAGTTCGATCACTCCCTCGAGACCCTTATTGCCCGGCTTTATCCCGCCATATTTTCCGATATCACCGTATCGCTCGTATTCCGAGACGCAGAAGTCATCGTCCATTTCATTGAAAACGTCGTCGTACCAAACGACCTGCTTGCCGATGACGCCTACGACCCATACCTTTCTCTTCAGACTTGGCTTAGGCTCATATGACCACTTTTCCGGTAGGATTTTGGCGAGTTCCCAAACCCTCTTTTGTGGAATGGTCATCTTTAAGAATGCATCGTTGATCAGATCCCAGATTGCCGCTTCACCCTTACGCCAGTAGCCCATGTATTGTGTCCTATGCTCTGCTTGAGAGCGAGGGAAAGCCCGGGGCGATCTCCTACTACGTCACGGAGTAGGGACTTTGCGATATCGCCAAATAACCTAAGTCTACGCTCACTTCTTCTTCGGGCTCTTCGACCCCACCCCAAGCCCCTCGGCCGTAACCCAGAACACCTCGCCCTGCGATTCCGCCGTATCCAGCCAGAAGAATTCCAAATTCGGATATTCCTCTTCCAGCAACTCACGTCCGGTGCCGATCTCGCAGATCATGCCGCCGCCTGCGTTGAGGTGTTTTGGCGCCTCGGCAAGGATGCGGCGGACGAGGTCGAGGCCATCTTCGCCGCCATCGAGGGCCATGGCTGGCTCGGCCTGGTATTCGTCCGGCAGAACGGCCAGTTCCTCGTGGCCGACATAGGGCGGGTTGGTGATGATCAGGTCGTATTTCCTGTTCTTGAGCGGTGCGAACAGATCGCCCTTGTGGAGCGTGACGCGGCTCTCGACCTCGTGTTCGGCGAGGTTGAGCTTGGCGACTTCAAGTGCATCGGCCGAGAGGTCGACGGCGTCGACTTCGGCGTTGGGGAACAAGCCGGCGGCGAGCACCGCGAGACAACCGGAACCGGTGCAGATGTCGACGACGCTTTCGACGCTGAAACGGTCGGGAAGGTAGAGCGAGTCCTCCTCGCCGTCATATTCGGAGAACAGGATTTCGCCGATGAAGGAGCGCGGCACGATCACCCGCTCATCGACGATGAAGCGGATGCCCTGGATATAGGAGCGGCCGGTGAGATAGGCCGACGGCTTGCGGGTGGTGACGCGCGCTTCGATCCGGTCGGCGATCAGCCTGCGTTCCGCCGATGTCAGCCTGGCATCGAGAAAAGGATCGAGCGTGTCGATTGGCAGATCGAGCGAATCGAGGATCAGGAAAGCGGCGTCGTCGCCGGCCGTCGAGGTGCCGTGGCCGAAACTCAAATTGGCCGATCGGAAGCGGGAAATCGCATAGCGCCAGTAATCGCGGAGGGTGAAAAGCTCTTCAGTAATCTTGCTTTCGGCCATGGGCGGAATCCGTCTTGCTTCAATCCCTTACGGATACACGCTCATGCGCGTGAGCGCCATATCAGGCACCTTGTTTATCGCGATTTTCCATGTTGTTGCTTTCGCTAAAATTGTGATCCGGCCGTTAGCCTGGACTTATCGGCTCGGCGCTATGATGGCCGCCGAGGACAAGACATGATCGCGCAAGCCTATCTCTGGCACTACATCGTCGTGGGCATCCTGCTGGCCATTGTGGGTGCCGTGGCCCATGTCTGCCACGCCGTCTTCAACGTGCTGCCGGACCGCCTTTCCGACAAGCCGTGGATGGATATGCTGGTCAGCAATGGCTACAGTCTCGGCGACCGGCTGTTCGGCACGGAATATGACGATGCCGGATTTTATAAGCTCGACAGTCCAAAGAACCTGCGCAACTACGTCGTCGGCACGGTGATCGGCGGCTGGGCGGCTATGCTCCTGCTCCCGGATGCGTCCGGCATGATCGCCTACTTGATCAATTGTTCCTGCGTCTGGCTTTGGGACCTGTTTCTCTACCGTTTGGCGAACATCCATCTCTTCTGAATGGCCGCCGTCATCGTGACGGCGGCGTGTTGCGGAAGCGCGGGGTGGTCCAGGCATCTTGATCGGGATTGTTGTCTGCGAGTTCAGTCCTGACCGCCATCAGTGCCTCGCCGAGCCAGTTGCTGCCCTGCCAGTTGGCCTCGTCGTTGATCGCCGGATCGTCCCACGAAAGACCGACACCCCAGATGCGGTCATACCAGGCGCCCTCGACGAGGTGACGGCGTTCGGTTCCGAGCAGACGGGCCTTGAGATCGGGATTAGCGCTGAATTTTTTGAAATTCATGATGCAGACGATCCGGTAGGCGACGGTGCTCCAGGTGACTGTATCGAAGTTGCGGACCTGGCGGCCGAGCTCTTTCTGTTCCTTCGGCGTCGCTGCGGCCATGATCGCGGCCAGCGTCTCGTCATCGCCGAAGACGCTCGCCTTTGCCGCCATCATCGCCTGCTCCGCGTGGGAAAACTGCATGCGCTGTTCTGAGGGCACCAATTCAACTGCTCCGCTTTCTTCGACGAGGACGGGGAGGCTGGCGAAAAAGGGCGACGGGTGCCATTGGCTGAACGGGCCGCTGACGAAATAGATATGCGTGCTGGTGATGCGCATCTTCACATATTCGGTCATCGAAATATCTCCTTGTCCCTGTCTTACAGACGGAATGTCTTCACCGCATTACCGCGCTCCAGGTCCTTGCTCGCCATGAACAGTGCAGCCTTGTCCTCCTCTTCGCGGCGGACCGCCATGAGGTCGAGGATGGTCTGTAGCCGCTGGATCGCCCTGGCCTTGTTGCGGTGTTGCGAGCGTTCGTCGCGGCAGACGACGGTGATGCCGGTCGGAATGTGGGTTGCCCGCACGGCACTGTCCGTCGTGTTCTGATGCTGGCCGCCAGGACCGCCGGCGCGCAGGGTTTCGAACCGAAGGTCTTTTGCGTCGATTGTCGTTTGCATATCTGCATTTTGGAAATGGAGGCGCTGAATGCCGACGAACCAGTTCTGGCGTTGATGGCCTTTGCGGACCGGGCTCTTGAAGACGAAGCGGATCGTGCCGTACCAGCCGTCGGCCAGGAGAGCGGCTTGCGCTCCCCTAATCGTGACGACGGCGGATTTCGGGCCGTGATCGTCGGGCTGTGGTCCGGTCGTCGCTTCGAAGCTGCAGGTGCGTGCAGCAGCTTCGCGCTCCAGCAGCCGGAGCAGGGCTGCGAGAGCGATGCGGCATTCGACCGGGCCGTTGCCGGAGGTCAGGAACAGCGTCACTTCATCCATGGCGCATCCTCCTGATCGTCGAGCGGTCCCGGTCCTTCGAACGTTCTCGCTCTATCCGGTCCGGCTGCACGCTCTTATAGGTCACCAGCGGCTTCATGGTCGCCAGCGGTTGGACGAGGCCGAACGAGGCAAGGTCGGCGACCACCTTGCCGGCATCCTTATAGGCACTTGCGGCCTCCTCGATCAGCAGCGCGCGATCGTCGCAGATGGCAACGCCACCCCACTCATTACCCCCAAGAGCCTCGCGCTCGGAGCGTGTCGCGCCGACGCGGCCATGCATGGCCTTGCGGTCATACTTCCGGCCCGCGCCGTGGGAAATGCCCCAGTGGGCTTCTTCCGCCGCCGGCAGGACCTTGACCAGATGGCTGAGGGTGGCCCGTGAACCGGCGACCGGTGCGATCGCGCCGGCACTGACGGCAGCGGCACCCTTGTAGTGCACCACGCCTTCGCCAGTAAGCCGAACGAGATTATGTGGCACATCGGCGACCAGGCTGATATCGGCGCGCAAAGCCGCGGCCGCTCGTTCCGCGATCATCTGACGATTGACGGAGGCCCATTCCACCGCGGCGTTGTGGCTGAGCAGCCAGTCGACGGCGGCCTCCGTGCCCATCTCGATGCCCTCGGCGAGTGAGCCGTGCGCTTCGATCGTTTCCCGGAAGACTTGGGCGCCGAGTGCGCGCGAGCCGGAATGGACGAGCAGATAGAGCCGCTGGCGATCGAGCAGGCCTTCAGCGTCACCGTCGACCACATCGGCAACCGCCTGCACCTCGCAGAAATGATTGCCGCCACCGATCGTGCCAAGCGAATCCGCGAAGAAATCGCCCGGCATGCCCTGTGCCTCCAGCCGGTCGGCCTGGTCCGTCAGCGCGATATCCTCGAGCTTGCGCAACTGCTCAGCTGCCTTGTCGACCCTGAATTTGCGCAGCGGCAGATCGAGCTCGAAGACGGACATGCCGCAGCCGATATCGTTGCCGATCAGCTGCGGATAGAGGCGATGCGCCAGCGCCGTCATGCCGACAGGACCGTATTTGCCAGGATGCAGATCGGGGAAGCCGGCGAGCGATAGCATGTCGGGCAGGGCCGCGACATGGTTCAATTGTTCTATAGCCGCGCCTTCGATCCAGCTTGCGGCGGTGAAGAAATGGCGGATGGCAGCCTTGCGCATGCCATCGCCGGGGACGGAATCCCCGAAAATATTGCCCATGATGAGAAATCCAGAACAGGTCAATCAGCCGGCTCTCAGGCCGGCAGGATAGGTCCGCTCAGCGCGTCGACGCTGATCAGCCGTTAAGCCCGGTGGGGCGTATGGAAATGGACTGCGTCATTTTCCGCTCCCGTTCTGGAATTGAACTGCGCCCGAGATGAACCTTTCCGTCGGGAAGTTCAAGCGCCAATTTTGACGAAAGGCAATGCAATCAGCGACTGTTGCGTCACGGACACGCCCTTGGGAGGAGAGGGTGGGATATTGCTGTGGTCGACTGGGCGCTTGAAATGAAAATCCCGGGCGTATGGAACACCCGGGATGGAAATCGTGCGGGCTTGATGGATCAGAATTCCGTCCACTGCTGCTGCAGCTGGTTGAGCGCCGCATTGCCGCGCGAGACCGGCATGGCGCGCTGGGCTGCAACCGGCGCTTTGCCGACCGGCGTCGGGGCGGGGCGGCGGGCGGGAGCGGCAGCCGCTTCGCCAGTACGGAAGGCGGCGAGCAGGTCACCGAGACGGGCGCTTTCCTCGGCAAGGCCGGCGCCGGCGGCGTTCATCTGTTCCACCATGGCGGCGTTCTGCTGAGTTGCCTGGTCCATATGGTTGACGGCGCTGTTGATTTCGCCGAGCCCCATCGACTGTTCCTGGGCCGCGATGGCAATCGCGTCCATGTGCTGGTTGATCTGCTGGACGAGCTCGGCGATGGCCGAGAGGCCGGCGCCGGTGTCGCTGACGAGGCGCACGCCTTCGCTGACAGCGATCTCCGAATTGCCGATCAGAGCCTTGATTTCCTTGGCGGCTTTGGCGGAGCGCTGGGCGAGTTCGCGCACTTCCTGGGCGACGACGGCAAAGCCCTTGCCGGCTTCACCGGCGCGGGCGGCCTCGACACCGGCATTGAGCGCCAAGAGGTTGGTCTGGAAGGCGATCTCGTCGATGACGCCGATGATCTGGCTGATCTGCTTCGACGAATGCTCGATCTTGCCCATGGCGTCGACGGCGTCGCTGACCACTTTGCCCGAGCTTTCGGCCTGGCTGCGGGTGCCGCGGACGAGATCACGGGCCTCGCCGGCGCGCATGGACGTCGACTTGACATTGGCCGTGACCTGTTCAAGCGCCGCGGCGGTTTCCTCCAGCGAGGCTGCCTGCTGTTCGGTGCGCTTGGAGAGGTTGTCGGAGGCGCTGGAAATCTCGGCGCTGCCGGTGCGGACCTGGGCGGCCGTCTGGCCGACGCCGCGCATGGCCTCACGCAACTGCCGTACCGAGGTGTTGAAGTCGTGGCGCAGGTGTTCGAACTGGGCGCCGAACTCGGTGTTGATTTCGCATTGCAGGTCGCCGGCGGCGAGACTGCGCAGGCCGTTTGCCAGAACGCCGGTGGCCTGGGTGAGGCGGGCCTCGGTATCGGCTTCGGCGCGGCGCTGCACGTCGATGCGTTCGCGCTCGGAGGCGGTGCGGGCGGTTTCGGCTTCGGCTTCCAGCGCTTTGTTGTGGACAGCGGCCTTCTGGAAGACTTCGACCGAACGAGCCATTTCGCCGATTTCGTCCTTACGCTCGGCGCCGCCGATCTTGATGGCGAGGTCGCCGTCGGCAAGGGCGTGCATGTTGCGGGTCAACGTGCCGATCGGGCGCGCTACGCGCAGGATGATGACGAAGATGCCGGCAATGCTGAGAGCGGCAGCAACCAGGAAGATTGCGAGGTAGCCGAGCATGGCGCTGAACGCCTGCTGTTGGCTGGCCCCTGCTTCATCCACCATGCCGTCGGCGGCGCTGGCGGCGACATTGGCAATGAACAGCAGCGCTGCATTGCCGACCGGGCGCCATTGGTCGATCGGTTCTGGAGACTTTGCACCTGCGGCCAGCTTCTGCATCAGGGCGGCGCGGTGCGGCGCATAGTCGCCACCGAAATAGCCCGTTGCCGCGGCCTGATAGGCATCCTTGACGTTCTGTGGCGTATCTTGATGATCGACCAGCACGCCGACGGCCTTCCAGAGGGCTGCCACGGTATTGTCGCTTGCAGCAATCTTCTCCAGGTCTGCGGCCGTCATTTTTTGGCCCGAGGCCAGCGTGGTGTTGATTGCCAGGTTGGCGGCGCCGGCAGTGGCGCGCGACGTCCAGGCAAGGGCGCGGACTTCGATCATTGCGGTCATGGACGGGTCACGCAGGCGAATCTGCCCTTCGGTCGCCGTCGAGCCTGTTTCCAGTGCGGTCAGCAACTGCTGGCCGAGCGTGAGGCACTTGTCCTGAAGGCCCTTGTCGCGATCGGCAAGTTTTTGCGTCAGGGCATTATCGATGTCACTGCGGAACGCGATCACCTGATCGAAGACGTTCATGACGTCGGCGATCGGTGCCTTCAGATCAGGATTGTCGATCGTCGCATAGACGGATTTCGCTTCGGCCATGGCCTGGTCGACAAAGCCGCGATCCTTTTTCAGCGAGTCGAGTGTCGCATCGAGCGTACCGAGCTCCATGGTGACGGCGGAGGCACCGTCACCGCGCTCGTTGCGAAATTTTGCAAGCGTCTTGAACAGCGCACGGTCCAACTGGGTCAACTGGGAGACTTCATTGAATACCGTGTGGCGGCTATAGGCATCCAAAGCTGCGGATGCGGTGAGAACGCAGATCGCTGCGCTCAGGATCAGGAACAACCCGATCAGCGTATTGCGAATGGAGAGAGTCACGTCGGCCCCTATGTCGTTGTCCAGCGGACGGGTGTGCCCCACATCAAATCCGCCGATCCGAAAAAAATCATGATGGCCAGCTGAGACCGCCATCTCTCTTCCGCGTTGCTGCGTTGCGTTGCGGCATTGCTGCAATGGTTACGGAGTGGCCGAGGATAGGCAGCTGTTTGTTGAAACAGAATTAATAGAGACCCGTCAAAATCCGTAAAATATACTGATATTTCCCGGAAAAACGATCGAGCACGACGCTTCTTTGTGGTGCTTTGCGCGGAATTGAAATTTCAGATTGTTGAATTTTATCTGTTTCTAATCTGAAAGCCGGTCTTGCTCTGGGTAAAACCGCAGCCTTCATAAAACCGATGGACCGCCGGATCGGCACGGCCGGTCAGCAACATCACCTTGTAGCAGCCGGCATCGAAGGCCAAGTCGATCGCGTTGCGAATGACGGCCCGTCCGTGACCGTTTTGCCGGTGGCCGGGATGCGTCACGACGTTTTCAACCAACGCGTAGGAAGCGCCGCCGCGCGTCAGGTTGGGGACGATGATGAGGGTGCAGGTCGCGACCACGGTTTCACCGGCCTGGACACAGAGGATCGTCATGCCGGGCTGGGCAAGCATGGCGCGCAGCCTGTCCTCCGCAGCTGCGCGCGGCAAGGGCGGATCGGCGGGATTGAGGTGATGGTAGAGAAGGAGAAGCGCATCGAGATCGTCGAGGCGCGCGGCACGGATTTCGCTCTTCATGTCAGAACCTTAGCCAGTCGGTCATGACACAGATGTGACGTCATCATTCGCTTTTGGAGCCGAACAGCTTTTTCAACATGTCGGCCATCGGGCCGGAGGTGGGGAGATTGGGCTTGTGGTTGCGTGCCTGGTGCACATGCGACTGGGTTGCCGGCTTCGGCTTCTCGGCGGCATCAGGCTTTTTCTTCTGCTCCGGCGCGTTGCCCGACAGCTTGTTCATGAACTGGCTGGCGTCGCCCTTGAACACTAGGCCGGCGTTCAGCGCGATGTCATCGAGCAGCGGTTCGAGCCAGCTAAGGTCGGCCTTGGAGAAATCGCCGAGCACATGGCCGTGGACCAATTCCTTGACACCGGGATGGCCGATGCCGAGGCGAACGCGGCGATAGTCGCGGCCGCAATGCGCGTCTATGGATTTGAGACCATTGTGGCCGCCATTGCCGCCGCCGACCTTGACGCGCACCTTGCCGGCCGGCAGGTCGAGCTCATCATGGAAGACGGTGATGTCGGCCTGTGTCAGCTTATAGAAGCGCATGGCATCGCCCACCGCTTCGCCGGAGAGATTCATGAAGGTCTGCGGCTTCATCAGCAGCACCTTCTCGCCGTCGATTTCGCCTTCGGAAACCTCCGACTTGAATTTCTTCGACCAGGGGCCAAAGGGCAGTTTGCGGTGGATCGTGTCGACCGCCATGAAGCCGATATTGTGGCGATTGTCCTGATACTTGCCGCCGGGATTGCCGAGGCCTGCAAAGATGAGCATGGCGCTGCCTGTATGTCGTTCCTACGCCGTTTAGGCCGACATATCAGGCAAAAGTCAACAGCGCTCAGTGATGCAGGTCGAGCTTGTTGATCTTGCGGTGCAGGGTGGCGCGGCTGATGCCGAGCATTTGCGCCGTCAGCGAGACATTGCCATTGTTGCGCGACAGCGCCCGCCGCAATGCGGCTCGTTCGGCTTCCAACAGGTCGCGGCCATCCGGTTCCGCATGCTCGCGCAGCAGATCGGCAGCCGGTATGCCGTCGTCGATCATATGGTCGTCCAGTTTCAGCGCCAACCGGGCGGCGCGGGTGGCGCCGAGCACCATGTCGTCGCGGTCGACGGCGAGCAGGGCCGAGCCGGCATGCGAGACTGAATTGACCATGACGATGCGGGCGCTGCTATAGGCGCGGCGAAAGAGGTTGACCTCGATGCGCGAGGCCGTGTCGCGCACGGCCTGCGCCAAGACCGGCATGATCATCTCGGTTGCGTCCTGACGCGCGGTGGAGATGTCGATGGCCGCAATGATCTGGCCCTTATGGTCGCGCACGGGGGCCGTGGCGCAGGAAAGACCGATATTGGCCGAGAGAAAATGCTGATCGCGATAGACGGTGACGATGCGGCCATCGGCAAGCGCGGTACCGATGCCATTGGTGCCGGCGCTCGCCTCGCTCCAGTCATTGCCGGTCCACAGGCCGAGATCGCGAAAATCCTTGTCTTCCGATGCGATACCGCGGCGATCCAGCACGACGCCATTGCTGTCGGTAAAGACGAGGCAGCAGCCGGCCTTGCCAACCATGGAAAACAGCCAGTCGAGTTCGCGCGATGCTTCCTCGACGACGTGGCCGGAATGTTCGATCACTTCCTGAAACTCCGCTTCGGTGAGGCGGACCGGGCCGCGAATTTCCTCCGGCGAGAGCTTGTGGCGGGTGAGGCAGCGGTGCCAGGAGGCCGTGATCGGCGAGCTTGCGCCGGCGGATTTTGCCTGCGCGATCGCGTAGACCAAATCGGAATGCTGATTGGCTGCAGCCATTGGCTCCTCCCAGAGCGCCAGTTCTCCTCATGCAGGCTGAACATTAGCACAACGGGATGAGAAGCCAATTGATCTAGGTCATTCCTTTGGTCGCGCGAGGCGGGGCGCTGTCGCAGATTTGCGACAGCGCCGTAACGTCAGAAGCGAGGCAACGGGCGCCCATTGACGGTGACGGCCGCGGAGCGGTCGATATTGACGTTCCAGACGATCGTGCCATCCGGCTGTTGCTTACCAAGACCCTTAGCCATGAGGACAAAGAAGGATGCCTGGCCGAACTGCGGCACGCTGTTGGCATTGGTTTGCAGGAAGCTCACGGTCTTGTCGAGATCGCGGGCTGTGATGGTGAAATTCGCTTCGCCCTGATCGCGCCGATCGGCGAGATTGAGATCGAGCGATCCTGAGAGAGTAATGTCGTAGAATTGGGATCGGGCATAAGTGTCCTGGAAGTCCACTTTCAGCCCATGCGAAAAGGCCGCGAGCGCGATGTCCCTGCGGCGCTTTGCCTTGTTCTGCAGGCGCTGCGTTCGCACCATAGTCAGGAGGGCTGCCTCAGGATCAAGCCGCCTTAAGGTGAAACCAAATGCCGCCTTGTCAGGCATGGCCTGCTCAATGGCGTGCGGAAAGCGGCCGGGCTTTGCAGTTGGGTGATCGACGCTCAGATCGACACCGACTGCATAGTCCTGCGGTGTGCCGAAAAACTTCAAATGATGTTCGATGTGGTTCGCGAACAGCTTGATATCCCGAAATGACAGTTCGTCATCATCCCAAGTTGCGTGATCATCGAGATTTTCCAACAAAGAAGGATGGTCCCGAAACGCGACAATCAACTTCACTATGGTGGTGTTTATCGGATCGTCCTTCTGCATGAGAGCGGTCGCGATGCTGGTCAGTCCGCCCGCGTCGAAGCCTGCAAACGACGTGAGATCATGAACCGATTTGGCCTGCAGGACATATTCGTCCGGCAGCCCGCGGAATTTGCGCATTTCCCGTGCCGCTTGCGAGGTTATTTCTGCCGAGCCCTGCACCAGACCTTTTTCGCCATGCGCCACTTTCGCTACCACTCTGTAGTCCTTGATCGAACTTGAACTCAATTGCTCATTGTTCGCGCTATGGCTGCTAATGTCCAAATCCTTGATCATGAGCTTGGCGGTCGTCGATCGGACGGCTTCGTCGAAAGCGGCAGTCAGGTCGTAGCTACCGCTAAGGTACTGAAAATGCGCGGTCTGCCCAGTCCAGAACGTATCGCCGACAACCGACATGGCTTGCCCATGCGCTGCAATATTCCAGGTTTGGCCGACCGCCTTGTCGAAAAGGAAGTCGAGCGGCGTCATTTCCGTGATCTGGAAAATGCTCTTCAATTGCGTCAGGCCCGGCGCCAGGTTGACATGCGCTCGATATCGGTTGTCGCCTTCGGGCGAGATTTGGAGAAGGTCGCGAAGCGTAGCCGGCAGGGCGCTTTTCAGCTGCCGTTCGATGCCAAGCGTGCCATCGACGTTCTTGTCCACTGCGGCTTTCGCGGCAACAGGAATGAGAGCCATAATAACACTGGCGAAATATGCAGAAATCTTCATAAATATGCCCCGGCTGACTTCAGACTGGTCACAGTCTGTTCAAAAAACCAGGACGTGGTCAACCATGGCGGGAACAAAAAACGTCGGCGCGAGGCCGGCGTTTAGACGCGTGGGACAGTGCGCTCAATGCGCCATTTCATGGCCGTTGATCGTCAGCTTACCGGCTTTGTCGGCCTTGATGTTCCAGATCATCAAGCCGTCGCCCTGCGGCTCACCCATGCCTTTTGCCATCAGCAGGAAGAAAGATGCATCGCCGAACCAAGGTACGGTGTTGGCATTGGCCTGCAGGAATGAGACTGTCCTGTCCAGACCGTGGGCAGTGACGGTGACATCCATCTCGGGGCAGGGGTTCGGCAGGGCGAGATTTACAGAAATCCAGCCGGATACGTTTGCTGAATAATATTGCGAGTGCATGTACGTGCCGACCAAATCAAGGCGCATAGTCCCCGGTCGCCATAATATGTTCGATACCCAGTCCTCTGAGTCGGGGGCATCGGTGAAAGTCGGTCGCGTGAAGAATGCGCGTAGCGCGTCCTGAATTTTAACGTCGCTCAAGCGCATGCCAAAACCGGCTTCGTCCGGCATCGCCAATTCGACAGGATGTGGAAAAGTGCCGGGCTTGAGCAGCGGCTTTTCCATCGCCATGGTCGCAGTCGCCACACCCGGTCTGTCAGCGCTGAGTCTGACCGCGATTCTGATCAAGTCGGCAGAAACTTCGTGACCGCCAAATGTGATTTTCGGTTTGGAAATGAAGGAGTTTTCAATCAGACCGGAGAACAGAGAGGAGCCCGGCTTAAGGAGGTTGGAAAGCTCCTGCCTCTGCTCGGGATTCAAGGCACCAAGCGACGGTGCGCCATTCACCACAAACATTTTGAAGACCTGTTGTACGGTTTCCAGGTCGATACCCGTGACATTGTCGGTGTCGATGACGGAGGCCCCCGAGATTTCCAGCGGCTGACCGTGAAACTCTTGGCCGGTTACTCTTATCCGAAAGTTCTCTGTCACGGCATTCAACATTGCATCGACCTTGCCGGCCTTCGGATCGGTAGTCGTGAGCTTCAAAACGTAGTCGTGTGCAGACTCTTCCTTGCGCTGCGTTGGGCTGCCATTGGAATATTTCCAATCTTTGAAATGCAGATTGGCGTGCAAGGGATAGAGGCGGACGGGATCATATAAAGCGTCTGCCTGATAATCTCCGGCGTCGAACTCCAGGTGATAGCCCCTCGTTTCGTCCATGACCTCGCCCTTCATATGCAGGCCGCCATGCGCGGCCAGAATCCAGAGACCATCACTTCGTGGTGCGATCGTGCCGGCAATCGGGGTCATCTCGGAAATATTCAGCAGTGTCTCTGCGGCGTCGGTGACGGCCTTGATATCGATCCGGGTGTCATAGCGGTTGCCGGCGGGTAATATCTTGAGGGCTGCCCGGAACGAGGGAGGCAACAGGCTGGCAATCTGTGCTTCGATGGATTTCGCATTCTCACGCGTAACATCAGCTGCATTCGCCGCAAGCGGCGTTAAGCCGAGGACAAAGAAACTTAAATATGCAAAATACCTCATAAAACATGCTCCCGGCTACGTCAGGCTGACCGCACTCTGTTCAAAAAATCAGGACGCGGTCAACCATGGCGGGAACAAAAACGCCGGCGCAAGGCCGGCGTTTTCATGAAAAAATATAGTCCGCTCAGTGCGGCATTTCGCGACCGTTGATCGTCACCTTGCCGGCTTTGTCGACCTTGACGTTCCAGGTCATCGAACCGTCGCTTTCCTGCTTGCCGAAACCCTTCATCATCAGCAGGCCGAAGGAGGCCTGGCCGTATTGCGGCACCTTGGCGGCATTGGCCTGCAGGTAGTTGACTGTCTTGTCGAGGTCGCGCGCCTTGATCGTCACGTCGGCTTCGGGCCTGTCGCTGTCATTGGGGTTGACCAGCATCGTGCCGGTCAGCGACACGTCGTAGACATCAGACTTGGCAAAGACATTGGTGAATTCGATGTGCATGCTGCCATCGGGAAGGATGATCTTGTCGATCGCGGCGGAGTCGGCTGCCGTCAGCGGGTCGTCCTTGGTGAAGTCAGCATGTTCGAGCGCGTAGGAGACGACACCCTCGACGTTAAGGCCGGTGATGGCTACGCCGAAGCTCACTGATTTCGGCACTGCGCCCTCCGTGCCCGGAGGCAGGAGGCCGGCCGGCACGGTCGGGTCATTGGCGCTGAATTCGAAGCCGACGCGCGTGTCAGGCTTGATGCCGTTGAAATCGACCTTGTAGCCGATATCCGCCAGCTTCATCTGCATGTTCTGGGCGCTGATATTGATGTTGTGGAACTTGATGTCCTCGACCAGATTGTCGGTGAAAGGCACGTTGGCCTTCAGCAGCACCTTGAGCTTGGCGCTTTCGTCGGCCGTCAGCGTTTTCGTATTCGCCTTGAACTTGTCGAGCGCGAAGACGATCAGGTCGCGCATTGGGGCGAAGCCGATCTTGTCGGCCTTGACGTTTCCGTCGAGGCTCTCGGCGGTGATCGAAACCGGACCGGAATTCGGATCCGAGATGATTTCACTGAAACCCTTGGCGTTCAGGACCGCAGTGAGATCGGCGAAGCCATTGTTGACGTTGTCGGTGTGGGATTCGCCCGTGTAGGAATCGATGCCGACCTGGACATTGCCCGGCCCATTGTCCGATGCGAATTGGAGCTTATTCACAGTGGCCTTCGACGTGCGGAAGAAGCTGAGCTGCGGATCGAAGAGGGATTCGTAAGAATATTTGCCGATCGAATAGGTGAAATTCGATTTCTTGCCTTCGGCGGTGAAGAAGCCGGAAACGTTGAGGTTGTCGTTCGCCTCGGTCTTCCAGGTACCGTCATCCTGCGGTGTCAGGAACTGCACGAACGGACGTAGCCCGTTGATGGCGAATTCGGTGGGTTTCAGGTTCTTCAGGAAGGGAGCGATATCGACCGAGACCTCATAGCGCTGGGTGCTCGGCGTCACTTTGAGGAAGCCGCTGTCGACAATGTCCTTCGGCAGATAGTAAGTCAGTTTGTCGAAGATCTGCTTGGCGCCGGCTTCCGAAACGTCGGCGGCTCTGGCCTGCATGGGCGAAAAAGCCACGACAATTGCAACGGTTGAATACAGCGCAGCGCGCATGGTAGAACCTCCAAATACCTGTTTTCCCCCGGCACTCTGCCCGCTCGCTTGGAGAGCGTCAATGCCGACTGAAGCTTTAGGATCAAAACTCAATTAGGATAGGTGTTGTGCAGGTTGGATTTTGTTTCTGAGTAGGAGGAAAGGTGCAGGAAATGCCGACCATTTTCAAACCTTTCCGACGCCCGCAGGAACAAAATCCAGCCTGCCCTCCGGGTTGGCCGGGATGGGCCGCCTGATTGCAAACAATGCTCGACAAGACCTCAGGTCTTGCCTTGCGCTTGTTTGCTTCCATTCAATCCCATCCCGGCCAACACAACACCTATCCTCATTGAGTTTTGATCCTAACGTCTGAGCGTGACGGTTATTCGAGAGCGCCTTGCGTTCACCCGACATTTGCTATATGAGCGCCGCCATCCACCGGGACACCCTTGGAGGCACGGTGGAGGTTTGTCGCAAGACAGGCCGGTTTTCGGCGTCAAAACTATGCCGGGGACCCTCCATAACACTAGAAAGGAATAGCCATGAGCCACGTTGCTTACGAGCTCAAGGCCGAGCTGCGCGATCGGGTTGGTAAGGGGTCCTCCCGCGAACTTCGCCGCAACGGCCTCGTTCCTGCCGTCATCTATGGTGACAAGCAGGCCCCCATCTCCATCGCGCTTCCGGTCAAGGAGCTGACGCTCAAGATCCATGCCGGTGGTTTCATGACGACGGTGGCAACCATCGACGTCGACGGCAAGAAGATTTCCGTCCTGCCGAAGGACTACCAGCTCGACCCGGTCAAGGATACCACTGTGCATGTGGATTTCCTACGCGTGTCGGCGACCACCAATGTGACCGTTGAAGTGCCGGTCCACTTCGTCAACGGCGAAAAGTCGCCCGGCATGAAGATCGGCGGCGTGCTTAACATCGTTCGCCACGAAGTCGAGCTGCATTGCCCGGCCAATGCCATCCCGGAATTCCTCACCGCTGACCTCAGCGGCCTGAAGATCGGCGACGGCGTCCACATCTCGCAGGTCAAGCTGCCCGAGGGTTCGACCCCTGTTATCGCCGACCGTGACTTCACGATCGCCACGATCGTCGCTCCGGCCGCCGGCGTTACCGAAGAGGCTGCTGCCGAGGCCTGATGTAAGGCGGGTCTCCCGCATCATCAAAGAACGATTGACCCCGCTCGGTTCCCCTGCCGGCGGGGTTTCGTTTTGTGCGCCCGGACCGTGAATAGAATTGCGGCTCCGGTTTTCAGCAGAATTTAAGACATGCTGGTGTAAGAACGCGGACGAAGGGGCTGGGGGGCACGCATCAGCCACGGTATGAAATTCGCGTTGCGGAAGTTCCAGGGGTCGAATTGCGCCGATGCTGACGCATTCAGTCGAGAACCGCTTCATTTCGATCATCTTTGCCGTCCTGGTATTGGTCGTCGCGCCTCTCTTCGTCCTGTTTTTCCATCTCTCCGAGGATAGGTCCGCCAAGGACGCCGCCGACCGCAGCCAGATCATGATCGAGGCGAACGCCAAGGCGCTCGGCAAGCCGCTCTGGGATTTCGATGACGAAAGCGTCGAGCAGATCGTCAAGGCAATGGCAGCCAGCCACGTCGTCGTGCAGATCGCGGTCCACGATCTCTCGGGCCAGATTCACGTGGCGATGCCCGAGAAGGCCGATGTCGGCAATTCCACGCGCCTCTCCCTGCCGATCACGTATCGGACGATCGAGGGGCTCAAGACCGTCGGCCAGATCGACATGTATGTCGCGCGGCGGTCGCTGTTCGACGGCACCTATCGAGACGAATGGGCTATCATCGCCATCTTCGTCTTCGCCGTGCTCGTCGTCTTCGTGACGGCGATCGTCGGAAACCGGCAGTTGGTGATCAAGCCGCTGGCGCGGTTGACCACGGCCATCGAGGCGACGCGACGGCTCGGCTCTCGCCATAAGGTCGACTGGGTTTCCGGCGACGAAATGGGCACGCTCGCCGCCAATTTCAATGAAATGCAGGACCATCTGGCCGCCGAGGAGCGACAGATCCGGCTGGCCCACGAACGCGCGACGGATATCTATAACCGGACACCGGCCATGCTCTACTCGGTGGACGCCGGCGACCGGTTGACGGCGGTCAGCGACTATTGGCTGCGTGCGACCGGCTATGACCGCGATGACGTGATCGGGCAGTCGTTCGAGAGTTTCGTTATCGACACCGACCGGCCGATCTACGAGGCACGCCATGGCGTTGCCGGCGGCATCACGGTCAAATTCCGCCGCGCAGACGACAGCTTCCTGGACGTGTTGATCATGGAAGCAACGGTCGCCGAAAGCGAGATGCAGGGCGAACTGTCGCTGGCGGTGATGACCGACGTCACCGAACTCAAGGCCGCCGAGCAGCGCAACCACCTGCAGGCGATCACCGATCACCTGACCGGCCTGCTCAACCGCCAGGGCTTCGAGCATGCTCTCGAGCAAAAGATCAAGGTTGCAGACAGCGATAAATCTGCGCTCGCCTGTCTGTTCGTCGATCTGGATCGCTTCAAGTGGATCAACGACACGCTCGGCCACGGTGTCGGTGACCGGGTGCTGCAGCAGGTCGTGGCGCGGATGCGCTCGCAACTGCGCTCCGTCGATACGATCGCGCGGATCGGCGGTGACGAATTTGCCATCCTGTTGTCGGCCTCTGCCGCAGAGCGGACAGGGCTCGACGTATCGAACCGAATCAGCCGCGCCATCGAGCAGGTTTTCGAGGTCGATGGGCAGACGGTCAATCTCAGCGCTTCGATTGGCGTGGCGCTCTATCCGGAACATGCCGAGAATGGTGCTGAATTGCTGCAGAAGTCGGATCTCGCGATGTATGCACGCAAGCGCAACGGCAAGAACGGCGCGCGGCTCTTCGACCCGACGCTTGCCAATGCCGCCCGCAACCGGGCCAAGATCGAAGCCTATATCGAAACGGGGCTCAAGGAAGACTGGTTCGACGCCTATCTGCAGCCGATCCTCGACCTCAAGACCGGCCGTGTTGCCGGCTTCGAAGCGTTGATGCGCCTCATCCATCCGGAACAGGGCGTCATACCGCCTGCCGGCATCATCCAGAATGCCGAGGAGACCGGCGCCATCATCCGCGTCGGCGACCGCATTTTCGAAAAGGCTGTGGCGCACTTGGCTCATCTCCAGCAGTATGAAGCGCTGCGGCAGATCTATGTCTCCGTAAATATCTCGCCGCTGCAGTTCGAGCCCGGCCTGCCGGAAAAGATGATGATGACCCTGATGCGCTATGGCGTGTCGCCGCGCAATATCGTCATCGAGATCACCGAAGCGGTGCTGATGCATCACAATCCACTGATCCAGCAGATCATCGAAGCTTTCGGCAAGGCCGGCTATCGCGTGGCGCTCGACGATTTCGGCACCGGCTATTCGTCGCTCAGCTACCTGCACAAATTCCCGGTCGACATTATCAAGATCGACCAGTCCTTCGTCCGCTCGCTCACTGAAGACGGGGAACTGGCGCGCAAAAAGAGCCGGATGCTGGTTGAAGGGATCAATACCATATCCCACCAGATGAACTGCCTGGTTGTCGCCGAAGGTATAGAAAAGGCGGAGCAGCGGGACATGCTGGCCCAGATGGGCGTCGATGCTGGTCAAGGCTATCTGTTCAGCCGTCCAGTGCCGAGCCGTGACATCATCGAGAAATATGCCTTGCCGGAAGGGCGCATCCCGGCGGCAAAGCAATTTGTATCTTAGACATGTGGATATCACGAGACAGGAGCGTGCCTTGAAAATTTGGATTCTTCTTTCGAGCTTGCTTGTTGCAACGACGGCTCATGCCGATCCCCTCAAGTTGGTGACGGAGGAATATCCGCCTTTCTCCTATCGCGAGGCGGGCGCCTACAAGGGCGCCTCGGTCGACCAGGTCGACCTGCTGATGAAAGACGCCGGCCTGAAATATTCGATCGAAATGATGCCATGGGCGCATGCGCTGGCGCTGGCGGAGACGCAGGATATGACCTGCATCTTCACGACGGTACATAACCAGGAACGCGACAAGCATTTCAAATGGGTCGAGCCGCTGCTCCTCGACCGCACGGTTCTGATCCGCAGGAGCGGCTCCGGTATCAATCCTGGCACACTCGCGGAGGCGACGAAGTTTGTCGTTGGCACCCAGCGCGGCGATTTCACCGCTGATCTGCTCAAGGAGAAGAAGTTCCCCAAGGTTGACCTGGCGAGTGATTTCAATCTTACCCTGAAGAAACTGCTCGCCGACCGGATCGACCTGATGCCGGTTTCGGAAAAATATTACGACAAGCTCAAGCGCGACGGCGTACATGTCGAGACCGTGCTCCTGCTGACCGAACAGATCTATTCGATCGCCTGCAACAAGAGCGTCGCCGACCAGGATATCGCTAAGATGCAGACGAGCCTCAACCGGCTGATCCATGACGGGACGCAGGATCGGCTCTTCAAACAATACGGGCTCGATCAGCAGAGCAACTGATACCGACAGCACTGCCGCGAACGGCACCCGAGGCGCAAAGCCGGTTGGGGTCACGCGCGGCTTTGCTGCAGGGCAATTGGACTCGGGTGCCATGCCGGTTCGCGACGCTTCACGATTACGTCTGGCCGGGATCCTGGTCAATTGAAACCGCGATGCTGCAAAAGACCATTTTTGGATGTAATCTGGGATTGCGTTTTCGAGCGGATGCATGTGCGTCCGCGATCGGATTTTCCGTAAGGCAGCCATAGACCGTTGTGATCAGGAGGCTGGCGGCCACGCCGATAGGCCCCTTGCATATTCTTTTTGGAACACCGTAATTTAGCTGCTCTGCGGCCCGAGTACCGCTTCCCAGGCCTGGTCGATGATAGCGAGCTTGACAGCCTGCGCGGTGATATATTCCTGGCGGAAGCCGGCCGACACCCAGAGGTCCGAATGTCCGCGGCGCCCCTCCCAGCCGATCGAGCCAAGGTCCTCGGCCTCCTTCAGCTTGCGGGCGAGGTGGGTTCGCGACAGGCTGAGATGCGCGGCCATTTCGCCGACAGAAAAGGCCCCGACCCGGACGCGTTCGGCTTCGAGGGGTGCTTGCTCCATATTGGTGATCAGCCAGTCCATGACCAGGCCGCCATTGTCAAGCCAGGTGAATAGCGAGAAGGTCTTGTCCGGCTGCCGCACCGCCTTGGCGGCAAGCAGACCGTCGGCGACCAGCGGCTGGACTCCAACCAGGGCGGATGGGTTTGCCTGGAATGTCGCGAACCGACGGCCGTCGGTCAGGCCGTCGAGGGTGAAAAGATGGGACTGCAGCCAGCCGGCCAGCATGTCGATCGCCGGCTGCGACGGCAGCATGGGCCGAAGCCGCCGGTCATGGGTGGCTACGGATAGCGTGACATATTTGTATTTCACCAGTTCCTTGATGTAAGCGTCGGCCGTATTGCGGCTGGCGACACGGTGCTGCTCTACTCCTTCGAGGAAGCTCGACAGGTAGAGCCCGCCGCCGGAACCGCTGCTCAACGCGCGAAAATGCAGCGACAGGCCGATATGGGACATCAGCCAGCGCTGTTGCGTCGCGAATGTCGCCGACAGCCGGGAATCGCTGCTGAACATATGAAGCATTCTTGCCGATTGCGCCTGCACGTGATCGTGCAACGCCGGCAGAGCGAGAATATCGTCTGCAGTCAGTGCCAAATGAATCTCCACCCCATTAGAGTTTCATTTTATCAATTATACCGGGATTATGTCAGTTGCCCTGCCGACTCTTCCCCAAAAATTATCAGTCGAACAGGCTCGACACCGATTCCTCGAGGCTGGTGCGATTGATCGCCTCGCCGATCAGCGGTGCCGTGGAAATCACCCGGATATTGCGCGCCGACAGCACCCTGGTGGGCGGCTGGATGGAATCGGTAATGACCAGTTCGCGCAATTGCGACGAAGAGACGCGGTCAACCGCGCCGCCGGAAAGCACGCCGTGGGTGATGTAGGCTGTGACGCTCTTGGCGCCGCTGGCGAGCAGCGCATCCGCAGCGTTGCAGAGTGTGCCGCCGGAATCGACGATATCGTCGATCAGTAGACAGTCCTTGCCATGGACGTCGCCGACAATGTTCATGACCTCGGATTCGCCGGCGCGCTCGCGGCGCTTGTCGACGATGGCGAGGTTGCGATCGTTGAGGCGCTTGGCCAGCGCGCGGGCACGCACCACGCCGCCGACATCCGGCGACACGACGACGACATTGTCGAGATCATAGGTCGACTTGATGTCACGCGTCAGCACCGGCACGGCAAACAGGTTGTCCGTCGGAATATCGAAGAAGCCCTGGATCTGGCCGGCATGCAGGTCGAGCGTCAGTACGCGGTGGGCGCCGGCCTCGGTGATCAGGTTGGCCACCAGCTTGGCTGAAATCGGCGTGCGGCCAGAGGCGCGACGGTCCTGGCGGGCATAACCGAAATAGGGAAGAACGGCTGTGATGCGTCGCGCCGACGACCGGCGCATCGCGTCGATCATGATCAGCAGTTCCATCAGGTTGTCGTTGGCTGGGTAGGAGGTCGACTGGATGACGAAGACGTCCTCGCCGCGCACATTCTCCTGAACTTCGACGAAAATCTCTTGGTCGGCGAACCGCCGGACGCTTGCCTTGCCAAGTGACACATTCAAATAGGTGCAGATCGCCTCGGCCAACTGCCGGTTGGAATTGCCCGAGAAAACCTTCATGACCCGTTGCCTGTTTACATGCCGGATGCGGGCTTAATAACCAGCTTTCGCTTGAATGCAAGCGGATTCAACGGTTTTCCAAATCGGCCTTTTGCCACGGCCATGTCGATATGATCGCATCCTTCTATGTCACGAGAAATACAAACGCCCGCGCTGCCCAGGTCGGCCTATTTCAGGATTTTCTCAAATAGCGTTTTCTTGAAGCGATCGACCGGCGCTGGGTCGCGGTGCGCCTTGGCCAGCAGGTTCGCACCTTGCAGGGACTGCAGGATCAGCGCAGCCGTCTCCGTCACGTCGAGATCAGCGGGGACTTCGCCCGCTTCGATCGCCGCCCGCAGGCAATAGGCGTAGGCGGCCTCGATTTCGTCGAAAACGGATAGCAGTTTGTTGCGCATCTGCTCGCTGTCCACCGAGGCTTCGGCGGTGAAATTACCGAGCATGCAGCCCCGGCGCATGCAATCCCCATTCAAGAGATCGCGGCCGGTGTCGATGCAGGCTTCGAGCCGCTGCAGCGGCGGGCGCGTGTCATCGAGCAGCGTCTTTTCCAGCACATCTCTCGTCGCCGCCAGGTAGCGATCGATGATCTCCAGGCCGAATGCTTCCTTGGAGGCGAAATGGTTGGTGAACGAACCCTGCGGCACGCCGGCGGCGGCGACGATGTCACGCACGCTGGCATTGGCGTAGCCATGCTCGTGAACGACCCGCAGGCCTGCTTCGAGAATCTTATCCCTGTTCGATGTTCTGGACATGCCGACAAAGTGGTGGAGCGGGGCGGTTTCGTCAAGCGAATCGAGAAAAATATGTACGAGCGTATTGATAGGTCTTGAATTAAAATATGTACGTCCGTATTTTTCCGGTGGATGCAGTTCTGAAGGTACGCATCGTCCAACAAGGAGTTTTCCAGATATGAGCGAACAAGTGGTTCTCATCACCGGGGCACTGACCGGCATCGGCCGTGCCGCCGCAGTCGCCTTTGCCCGCGAAGGCGCCAAGGTCGTGGTTTCCGGCCGCAGGCAGGAGGCGGGCGAGGCGCTGGCCGACGAGCTGCGCGGCCTGGGCACGGAGGCGGAATTCGTCAAGGCGGACGTGCGTCATGAGGACGAGGTGAGGGCGCTTGTCGACAGGACCGTGACCCGATTCGGACGGCTTGATGTCGCCGTCAACAATGCCGGCACCGAGGGGCAGATCGGGCCGATCACCGACCAGACCGCGGACAGCATTGCCGAAACCTTCGACACCAATGTCGTTGGCACGGTGCTTGGCATGAAACATCAGATCAATGCGATGAAGGCCAATGGCGGTGGCAGCATTATCAACGTCTCGTCGCTGCTCGGCCACCGCGCCGCCGCCTATACCTCCATCTACACCGCCAGCAAGCACGCCGTGGAAGGCCTGACCAAGGCCGCGGCGCTCGAGCTTGCCGAGGCAGGCATTCGCGTCAACGCCGTGGCGCCGGGGGCGACGGAGACGGGAATGCTGAACCGGTTTGCCGGCAGCGACGAGGTCAAGGCATCCTTGGCGGCGAGCATCCCGATGAAGCGGATCGGCCATGCCGACGAAGTCGCCAATGTCATCGTTTTCCTCGGTTCCAACAAGTCGACTTTCGTCACCGGCCAGATCTACAGCGCCGACGGCGGCAAGAATGCCGGCTGACCAGAGTGTGAAGTGCGGGCGCGCCCTTGTGGCCAGCCGCTGACGGTCAAGGAGGTCGGGCGCACGACGCCCGGCCTCATTCCTGCTCCCGCCAGATTCGGCGCAGCATGTCGAGGAAAAGGTCTCGCTCTTGCGAGCTCAGTCGAGCGAGCATTCGCTGCTCGTGCCGTGCAGCCATGGCACGCCAGCTGTCGAGCTCGTTTCGTTTTTCCGGATTAGGATAGAGCCGCTGGATGCGCTTGTCCTCTTCGTCGTCCCGCTTGAGGATGATGTTTCGCTCATCCAGCTCCGCCAGCAGGGCGACGATGTTGGCGCGTTGCAATCCCAACAGCCTGCAGATCTCGGCCGAGGTGATGCCCGGCTGCTCGTCGATGACACAAGCGACGCTGAAGCTCGTCGGCCTGAGAAATGTCCTTGCGAACATGTCGCCGAAGTCGCTCATCATCAGTGCCGAGGCGCGGCGGAGATTGTAGCCGATCAGGTCGTCCAGTCTGACTTTTGGTGGCGTGTCGTTCATGCGAGGTCCATGTCTTGCCAAATCCATATTGCTATGTCATATAGCAATTATCGGCCGCGCAATAGCGGCGTCCCGCTCTAGCATGACTGGGCGGCGGCGAGGAGGAGAGATCATGAGTGAAATAGCAGATACGGTGGCTTTCGACATCGAGGACGGAATTGCCTGGGTGCGGTTCAACCGGCCAGACAAGCGCAATGCGATGAGCCCGGCGCTGAACCGGCGGATGATGGAGGTGCTCGACGCGATCGAGTTCCGCGACGATGTCGGCGTTCTGGTTCTCAGCGGCGAAGGCGCGGCATGGTCGGCCGGCATGGACCTCAAGGAATATTTCCGTGAGACCGAGGCCAAGGGCCTTGGTGCCACGCGCGGTGCGCAGCGTGAATCCTATGGCTGGTGGCGGCGTCTGCGTTGGTACCAGAAGCCGACGATCGCGATGGTCAACGGCTGGTGTTTCGGTGGCGGCTATGGCCCGCTGTTCGCCTGCGATCTTGCCGTTGCGGCTGACGAAGCGCAGTTCGCGCTGTCCGAGATCAATTGGGGCATATTGCCGGGCGGTGGGGCAACCAAGGTGGTGGTAGACCTGTTGTCCATGCGCGACGCCATGTACCACGCGCTCACCGGCGAACTCATCGACGGCAAGAAGGCGGCGGCCTGGAAGCTCGTCAACGAAAGCGTGCCGCTCGCAGAGTTGAAGGGGCGGGTGACCGAGATCGCCAAAATCCTGCTGACGAAGAATCCGGTGGCGCTGAAAGCCACGAAGGATGCGGTCCGGCGTGTGGCCGAGATGACCTATGAGAATGCCGAGGATTTTCTCGTCCGCGCCCAGGAGGCGGCAAATTTCCATGACAATACCGGCCGCAAGGAGGGCATCCGGCAGTTCATAGATGAGAAATCCTATAAGCCCGGATTGGGCGCCTACGACAAGTCCAAAGGCTAGCGGCTCAGGGAGGGAGGAGGATGCCAGACTGGAAAACACCCGACCCGGTGGCGCTGCATGCCCGCGCCACGCCGGATAAAGTCGCCTGCGTCGATCTCGCAAGCGGCCGGCAATGGACCTATCGCGAATTCGACCTGTCGATCGGCCGGATGGCGGCCTGGCTCGCCGACGCTTTAGGCATTCAGACCGGGGAGCGAATTGCCACGATCGCCCGCAACAGCGCCGATCTGCTCGTCCTGCAGCAGGCGGCGATGCGCCTGGGGGCGATCTTCGTTCCCGTCAACTGGCGGCTTTCGCGCCAGGAGCAGGCGCAAATCCTTGCCGACTGTAGTCCGGCGATGCTGGTGACGGACGGAGATTCTACTTCGATGCATCTGCCGGCTGGTTGTCGGCCTTTCGATATTGCGACACTTGCGGCTAGTGCCGCCGCTGCCGAGCCCGCCGAACGGCGGGAACTGCCGCCAGCCGATGCGCCGATCATCATCCTCTACACATCAGGGACATCGGGAAAGCCGAAGGGCGTGCTGATCACCGGGCAGAACGCGTTTGCCACCGCGGCAAATTTCGGCGTGCTGGGACAGGTCGGGCACGACAGTGTTTTCCTCTGCGACACGCCGATGTTCCACGTCATCGGCCTGATCACCTCTATCCAGTCGCCGCTCCTGCAGGGCGGTCGGGTGCTGATGTCGGCCGGGTTCGATCCCGTCGCCACCAATGATCGGCTGGCGGCCGAAAGTCTCGGCGTCACGCATTATTTCTGCGTGCCGCAAATGGCGGCCGCGTTGAAAGGGGCGGCCAATTTCGAGCCGCAACGCTGGAGGACGCTGAAAGCGCTGTTCACTGGCGGTGCACCCAATCCGCCAGCCAATATCCGCTGGTGGTTGGAACAGGGCGTCAAAATGGTCGACGGCTATGGCATGACCGAAGCTGGAACGCTGCTCGGCATGCCGCTGGATGCGGCGCGGATTGCCGAGAAGGCCGGATCTTCGGGCCTGCCGCCGCCAGCATTGTCCATGCGGCTTGCCGATGATGCAGGCGAAGTCGTGGAGGACGGCACCGTCGGCGAGGTTCTCGTTTCTGGCCCGAGCGTCACGCCGGGTTATTGGGCGCGGCCGGAAGAGACGGCGCGGGCCTTCACCGCCGATGGCTGGTTCCGCACCGGTGACCTCGGCAGGCGAGACGCGGACGGCTTTGTCACCATCGTCGACCGCAAGAAGGACATGTTCATCTCGGGTGGCGAGAATGTCTATCCGGTCGAGGTCGAGGCTGTGCTGATTGCACATGCGGATGTGCGGGAAGCAGCCGTAATCGGCATCGCCGATGCGAAATGGGGCGAGGTGGGCCGCGCTTTCGTCGTGGCGGCACCTGGGGCTGCTCTGACAGCCGAGGCGTTGGCCGAGCATTGCGCCAATGCCATCGCGCGCTACAAGGTGCCGAAGGAATTCGTCTTGATCGAGAGCCTGCCACGCAGTGGCGCCGGCAAGGTGCTGAAGAATCTGCTCAGGGATCGGTAGCGTTCGCTGTTGAGGGACGCGGACGAAAGATAGCCCGCGTCCCAGCCGTATAGCCGATCAGTTCAGATCCGCTTTGGCATCGTTTTCCGGGGAGCACGAAGTGAAGCGTGTCGTGCAGGCCACGCCCATGCTTTCGCAGCGTTCCAGTGCCGTCTGGGCCGCTTTCCTCGAATCCTTATGGATGAAATAGGCGAAGTTGTCGCCGGTCGGTTGCTCTCCCTGAATGCGCGCCAGGCTGAAGCAGGAATTGGAATAGGTCGCCAGCGTCTCGCAATGTGAGCCGGACTTGTTGCGGCACATTTCATTGACATTGGTCACCGCGGCATCCTTGCTCGGCTGGTTCTGCAGGTGGTAGACGGCGCCCGACGTATCGATCGCGGTGGCGCCCCAGATCGTTTCCTGGGGGATCTGCGATGTCGTGGTGTTGTCGTCACCGGTCTTCGACTTTGTCTGCAGTTCGGCCACCGTCTTTTCCAGGTCGGTCTTCTGCTGCTGCAGCGCCGTGAAGCTCGCCGTCATTTTCTTGAGCTCGTCGGCATAGAGGTCGCGTTCTTCCTGCAGGCGGCTGGACGTCTCGGATTGCGGCGGCAACGCCTGCGTGGCGCCTTGCTGGTTGTTGTCCGCATCGGCGACAAGCTGTTCGTTGCGCTGGTTGGCCGAGGCCAGATTGGCTTCCGCGTCCTTGAGCTTGGTATTGGCGTCCGCCAGAGCCTGTTCGCGGTCGGAGAGCTGCTGCTGGGTCTTGTCGAGCTCAGCCGAAAGCGACACTACTTTCTGATCGAGCGCGCCCTTTTCGAGACCAGCTTCCGTCGTCTTGTTGGCGATGGTTTTCAGAGCATCGATCTGGATATTGGCGACCGAAAGCTTGGCCTGCACGTCGCGCAACTGCGAGTCACGTTGCGCCACTTGCTGTTTCAGTCCGTCCATCTGCTTCTTGAGATCGCCGGTCTGCTTGGCGAGGTCGTCGTTCAGCGCCTCGGCTTCCTGCTTGGCCGTTTCCTTGCTGGAATTAAGGCTATCGTTGGCGTCTGCGAGCTTTTGCTGGGCATCGTGCAATGTCTGCTCGCGATCTGCGAGCAGGCTGTTGGCCTTGTCGAGATCGGCGCTCAATGATCCGATCTTCTTGCCGAGCGCGGCAATCTCGGCCTTTGCCTTGTCGCTGGCGTCCGTCTTCACGGCTTCCAATTGCGTGGTCGCGGTGGCGAGCTTGGCCTTCAGTGCAGTGATGGTCTTTTCTTTTTCGGTCAGACTTTTGCGGGCGGCGTCGCGGTCCGCCATCAGCTTCTTCGTCTCGCCTGCCAGGCTGCTGGAGCTCTTGTTCAGGGAGGCTGCCTTGGCGTCCTTGAGCTGGCGATCGAACTCCCATTTCTGCCGTTCGATCTGGTTGGCCGCAGCCTCGCGCATCTCTTTCATGGCGGTGCTGCTGCCATAGCCGTTCCAGACGGCACCGATGGCGGTGCCGGCGACAAGGCAGATCGCGGCGGCGATGGCAATGGGTTTCCAGGTCGAGGGGCCGTTGTCGTTGTCACCCAGCAGGGCCGGCTCCGTCTTGCTGTCGCGTCTGTCGTCATCATCGAGATCGTCATGCATGATCGACGGTTCGAAGGAATCCAGCAGCAGCGGTTCGGAAGGCGTGGAAGGCTTGTCGCCGGCCAATGCCTTCACCACAGCCGGTTTGGCTGGCCCAGCATCTGCCTTCCCGATCTCCTCGACCGGAGGTTGGGTCTTTTCAGCCAGCTTCGTCTCCGCCGGGGTTTCGGCCTTGACGACCGGTATTGTCTCTGTCGGAGTCTTGGCTTCCGTCGCCGAAATGTCATCTGTCGTGTTCGCGACAATCGGCGCGGCGATGATGGCAGCATCTGCCTCGTCAGCCCCGTTTGCATTATCATCTGCGTCTTCAGTCGGCGTCTCTTCCGCAAGGATATGTTCGATCGGCATCGCGATCGGCAGCGGCCAGGTCAGTAGCTCCTGGAATTCGCCGGTGGGCTGGTCGAGCACGAGGTTGGTCCCCGGCACGATCCGGCGCGCCAGTTCGGCGGCAATCGGGACGGTGACAAGGCCATCGGCGGTGGTCGCCTCGGAGGGCAGAATTGCCGCATTCTTCGACCAGCCACGCTTGGTCAAATATTTTTCGGTATAGGGATCGCGGAGCCGGAAGCGTGTCTCGCTCAGTTCGGCGCCGCGGATTTCGATCGCGGCGGCACCCGAAGAGGGGTCATGCCTGACTGATATATCCGTCACGTGTGTGAAACTCCATGGTTCACGTTGAATGCCGTCCCTTGCTGAATGCTTTTTTGCCCCTTGTAGTCGGGCAGATTGGCGAGATTAGGACGAATTGCGGATTGTCCTATCTTGCTCTCTAAATGGCTAAATTAGGCTGTGAAGCCTTCGCGGAGCATGCGTGACGCCGCTCCGGTCGCTGAGGTCAACCCTGTGACTGCAGCCACTTCATATATTCGGCAATCGTCGCATTGCCGATCTGCTGCATGACTTCTGGCGGCACGTTGGACCAGGCGTCGGAGGCCCGGCTCGGCACACTCTCCTGACCCTGAATACGGTGCAGGCGGGAACCGGCATTGTCGAGCACATCCCAGACATAGACGACCGTGATTTTCTTGCCGTCGGCGAAAGCGGAAAGATAGCCCTTGAGCACATGCTTGGCGGTCTGGTCGCTGGAGCCGCGGATCACCAGGCCATTGGCGCGGGCGGAATTGCCGAGCTCGCGCGACAGCGGCGTCACCGCCTGCACCGGTGCGCCGATGATCGGCAGGAAGCGGATCGTTTCGGCGTTGGTATTGGCGCTGTAGAGGTTGTTTGCCGGCTTGGCGTCGCTGTTGGATTTATAGAGATTGGCACTCAGCGTCGTCGTCTGCTGGGTATTGTTGGCGACGACGGTGTTGTTGGGCTGGGTCATCGACGGGTTGGTGTCGCCCCGGTCCAGCGCTTGCTGCTGGGCTTCCAGCGTGTTTTGCGGCGGCTGGCCATTGTCATCCGGCTGGCTGGACGCGTCCTCATCGATTTTCGGATAGCGTTTGTGGGTCTGTTGCCGTTCGACCGGCTGGTCGTTGCGCGCCGTCTGCGTGCTGTCGGCGTTCGGGACATCGGCCTTCGGCGTCAGCGCATCGGTGTTGCAGGCGGAAAGCAGGAGGCAAAGACCGGCGGCGGCCAACGCATGATAAAGCCCGCGCATGACTCAAAACCTCCGCCTTTGCCCCTATGGCGAAATTTATGATCGTTTCGTCGCCAGGGGTCAATTCCCAATTGTCATACGGAAATCATGTCAAGGCTATGGCGGCTCAAGCTTTTCGGCGCTTCCGCCGTGGTCAGGTAGGTTCGACCGAGGGTCATGGCCGTGCCGGTTTCCGAATCCATGATGATCATATGGACGAACAGCGTCATGCCCGGCAGGATCGGCTCGGGATTGCCGACATGGAACATCTGATGCTCCATCCAGGACGGCGAGAAGCGGGCGCCGACGGAATAGCCGCAAGCATTCAGCCGGTGGCGGGCCAATCCACGCTCATCCATGATCCGCGCATGCGTGTCGAATACGGTGCCGAAGGTGTTGCCCGGGATCAGCACCAGCTCGATCGCCTCGATGGCGTCGCGGCAGGCGGCATAGAGTTCCTTCTGCCGGTCGTTCGGCGTGCCGACAATGACGGTGCGCATCATCGGTGCATGATAATGAGCATAGGCGCCGGCCCATTCGAGCGTCAGCTGGTCGACCGGGTCGAGCTTGCGGCGGCCAGCCTTGTAGCGGCAGAGAAGAGCGTCGGCGCCGGAGCCGATGATGAATTCATTGGCCGGGTAGTCACCGCCGCCGGTGAAGACCGCGCCCTGCATTGCGGCGAGGATGTCGGCCTCGTCGGCACCGGGCTTGATCAGGGCAAGCGCTGCATCGAGCGCATCGTCGGAGAGTACGGCGGCCTTTTCGGCATATTCGATTTCGGCGGCACTTTTGACCAGGCGCAGGCGGCTGACGATATAGGAGGCGTCGACCAGCGTGCCGAAACTCACCAGCTGGTGGTCGAGCAGCTTGGCGTTGCGACCGGTCAGGCCGTGCGTGTCATATTCGACGCCGATCCGTTTGCCCAGCAGGTCGAGGTCCATCAGCAGGTTCTTGAGGTCGAGCGCCGGGTCGGCATTGATGCGGTCGACCCAGATGCGGACGTCTTCCAGGATCGAGGTCAGCTTCGCCTGGCGCAGGTCAGCCGAGCGGGTGAGCAGCACCATCTGGCCATCTGCCTTGACGATCAGCGACTGGAAGAAGCAGTAGCCGAACGTGTCGTAGCCGGTCAGCCAATACATGCTCTCCTGGGCGAAGAGCAGGAGAGCATCGAGCTTCTCCTCCTTCATCCGGGCTTTGAGGAGTTCGAGGCGGGCGGCAAATTCCTCCCGGGTGAAATGCAGAGCCATGGTGTCAACTCTCCCTGAGCATGATTGCCGATATCTGGCGGCCGTAGTCCGGCTCTTGGCGGTGGGTGGTGCGGCGATACGAGAAAAAATTCTCCTCGTCGGCATAAGTGCAGATGTCGAGGTTTTCGGCGCGGATGCCGGCAGCTTCGAGACGGCTGACGGTCAGCCCAGGCAGATCGAACATGCTATGGCCGGGCTTGACGGAAGAGACAAAGAATTTTGCCCAGTCCGGATTGGCGGCGATGAAGCGCTCGACGAATTCCGGCCCGACCTCATAATTTTTCTGCGCGATCGACGGGCCTAGGCTGGCGACAATGTTCTCGCGGGCAGCGCCGAGGCGGATCATCGCTTCGATGGTGTTTTCAAGCACGCCGGTGAACGCGCCCTTCCAGCCGGCATGGGCAGCGCCGATCACGCCCGCCCGGGCGTCGGCGAATAGGACCGGACCACAATCGGCTGTCAGGACGCCGAGCACGATGCCGGGTTGGGCCGTGACCTGGCCGTCGGCCTCGGCACGCTCGGACGGCGCTTCGGTGACCGTCACCACGTCAGGCGAATGGATTTGATAAAGTGTCGCGAGATGATCGGTGTCAGTGCCGAACCAGTTGGCGACGCGGGCGCGGTTTTCGCGGATATGATCGGGATTATCTTTCGAGCCGAGGCCGACATTGAGGCCGGCATAGAGAGAGCCTTCGGACACGCCGCCCTTGCGACCGAAGAAGCCATGGGCAATGCGGCCGCCGGCATCCGCAAGCAGCGGGCTCTCAACAGGCGACGGGCCGGATCTGGGGGCTACGTTCATCGGGTGGCCTCGTATTTCTGATTCGAACATATAGACGGATCGGCCCGGTCCCCGCGACCGTCAAACGCGACATAGATGGCGGTGACGGGCATGGGTGTCAATTGGCAAATATTGGGTCGGGCGCCGCCGCGCTGCTCCAGCCCTGCCGGATAAGACACAATTGCCGAATGCAGTTTCAAGCCTCGAACGGCGTCAGCTTCACTTCTGGGCTGGAAACGGCGAGGACCTTGAAAAGTTCACCCATTTCACCTTTCCGGTCGCCGACCAGTCTTTCGACCGCGGTCAGGATTTCCGCCTGCTTTGCGCTATCCTTGCCGGCTCCCAATGCGCCAGCGCGCTCGGCGATTCCCAGTTTCAGCAGGAATTCGCCCTGTGCCATCATGCCGTTGACATGGACGGAGCACGACTGCGCCGCCTCCGCCAGAGCGGCGAAATCCACATGGCTGGTGAGATCGGCTTCGCCGGGATGGGCGAGGGGCGGATCGAATGCATGGTTCAGCACCGCCTGCAGCGTGTCGCCGAAGCCAGGTGCCAGATGGCCGTAATCGATGAACAGCGCGGTGCCGCCGGATCTAAACAGCCGGTCGGAGATTGCCTGCATGACGGCGCTGCGGGCCGGGGCGATTTCGGCGATGGTGCCGGGCGGCACGTCACGGTGGCCGGCGGGCAGTAGCGACGGATCCACGCCGCCGACGCCGGCGGCGAAGGTCAGCCCTTCATTGCCGTCGAGGCCGACGAGACGCTCGCGAAATCCTTGCGGTATTTTCACGAACTGGCGGATCGGTACGGCATCGAAGAACTCGTTGCCGACCAGCAGTAGAAATCCATCCGGAAGTTCGTCGAAGCCATTGTGCCAATGCGCCTTGCCGGCATGGGCGGCCAAAGTCTTGGCCTGTATTTCGGCCAGGACCGGGCTGGTCTCGATAAGGTGGACCGTGGCGATCTCGTAGAGTTCGGGCGCGAGCCGCGCGACGACCCGCAAAATGTCTGCCATCATCGTGCCGCGGCCAGGGCCAATCTCGGCGATGCGGACGGCGCGCTTCGGCTTGAGGTGTCGCTCCCAGGCGTGGACGAGGAAAATGCCGATCATCTCGCCGAACAACTGGCTGACTTCCGGCGCGGTGACGAAATCGCCCCCGCGGCCGAACGGGTCGCGGGTCTTGTAATAACCGTATTCGGGGTCGGCGAGGCAAAGGGCAAAATAGTCGGTGACGCTGATCGGTCCGTTGACGCGGATGATCGCCCTTATCTTTTCGGCGAGCGGGGTCATGCGGCGCCTATGCGAGCTTCAATGCCGCCGCCCTGGCCCGCCAGATGCCCCAGAGGCCGATCAGCAGCATGGGGGTGGAGAGCAGCATGCCCATGGTCAGCCAACCGCCATAGAGATAGCCGAGCTGACCGTCCGGCATGCGGACGAACTCCACCAGGATGCGCGACAGCGCATAGAGCGTGACGAAGACGCCGGAGACGAGGCCGGGCGTTTTAAGACCGCGGCGGAAGAAGATCAGGAAAGCAAGGACCAGGCCGGTGACCAGGCCTTCGAGGCTGGCTTCGTAAAGCTGGCTCGGGTGGTGGGCGAAGGGTTCATCTGCGGGAAAAACCACCGCCCAAGGCAGGTCGCTTACCTTGCCGTAGAGCTCGCCATTGATGAAATTGGCGATGCGGCCGAGAAACAGGCCGAAGACGCAGGAGGCGGCCACGACGTCGAACAGCGACCAGACGCTGAGTTTGCGCCGATAGGAGAAAAGGATCATCGCGATCACCGTTCCGGTGATGCCGCCATGGAAGGACATGCCGCCATTCCAGATCTCGAAGGCGCTGAGCGGGTTGGAGGCATAGGCGGGCAGATCATAGAACAGCACATAGCCCAGCCGTCCGCCGATCACGATGCCGATCGCCGCCCAGAAGACGAAATCGTCGATGTCGAGCTTGGTCATCGCAGGCGTGTCGCTGCGCCAGAGTCTGGGCGTCGAGACGATGGTGCGGGCATAGAGCCAGCCGAGCAGGATGCCGACGACATAGGAAATGCCATACCATTTCACGGCGATCGGGCCGATCTGGAGGGCGACCGGATTGATATTGGGAAAGGGCAGGATCGCCAGTTGCTGGAAGGCTTCGATCAAGGCTTTGGGTCCGATTGTCCGTTCGGGTGCTGAGGGCGGCTTATAGCAAGGTTATTTTCGCGGCAACAGAGCCTCTCTCGCGATCCGGAAATTTGCCGCTCAGGTGGAATTTGCTTGCAAGCGACCGGGCTTGCTCCTACCTGAAAGACCATAGGGTTGAACCTTCGGAGGCATCGATGAACACCGGATCCAATCGCATTCTCGACGATTTCGCCAAGCTGATGACGGACGCCGCCGGTGCTGTGCAGGGTGTCGGCAAGGAAGTGGAAACCGCCTTCAAGGCGCAAGCCGAGCGCTGGCTCAACAGCATGGACCTGGTCAAGCGCGAGGAATTCGAAGCCGTGCGCGAAATGGCAGTGAAGGCGCGTGAAGAGAATGACGTGCTGACCGCGAGGCTTGCCGAGCTCGAGGCGAAAATCGCCAGTCTTTCCAAGTAAATCTGTGGATAGCGGGCTTGGAGATTATCCACAGCCCGTTTGACGTTATCTTCAGAAAAATCCGGCCCTGTGGATAGGGCCGAAAAACCTTTTTCCGAGAGTCGGTTATCTCCAGAATTTGAATCTGATTATCCGGCTCTCCGATTCTCGATTTGCCGAAAATGCGAACCATGGGGCTGGCGTCGGGACTCTGCCGCTATACACTGAATTACAGAATGATTCGAAGCGGATGACGCAAGTTCCGGGCAGGTTTTGAAGCTTAGTTTGCCCTTGTCGGTTCGCGGATCAGTCCAGGAAAGTTCCCGGTCCCCTTGCCGGTCGCATCAGCCCTTCGGCTGGCGCGGGCGCTTTGGGATTCCTCATATCAGGTGCTGCATGAGCCTTTTTGACGTCAAAGCCGAACGCCAGTCCCATCCGGTGGACACGATCGAGTTCGTTGCCGACAGCAACGACTGGGCCTTTGACCGTCCGGCCGATGACGAGATCGCCATGACAGTCGAGGGCAAATGGTCCGACTATCATGTCTCCTTCGCCTGGATGGAGGAGTTCGAGCAGATGCATTTTTCCTGCGCCTTCGATCTCAAAATCCCGGAGGCGCGGCTTGCCGAAGTGCACAAGCTGGTGATGCATATCAACGGCGATGTGCTGATGGGCCATTTCGATGTCTGGCCGCGTGCCGACATGGTGATCTTCCGCCATACGCTGCTGCTCGCCGGCGGTCTGGAGCCGACCGGGAGGCAGGTGGAAAGCCTGCTATCGCAAGCGCTCGATACCTGCGAAGCATACTACCAGGCTTTCCAATTCGTCGTCTGGTCCAGCATGAGTGCGCAAGGCGCGATCGCTGCGGTGATGTTCGAAACCGTTGGTGAGGCATGATCCCGGCGCTCTCCGGCCCTATCGTTCTTATCGGTGCGGGCAATATGGGTGGCGCCATGGCGCTTGGCTGGGTGAAGAACGGCATCGATCCGGCGTCGATCATCGCCGCAGACCCCAATCCTCCTGAAGCAATGAAGGCGCGGCTTGCTGAAGCCGGTGTGCGTTTCGTTGTCACGGCGCCGGAAGGCGTCGTCGCTGGCGTGATCTTCGTGGCGGTCAAGCCGCAGGTGATGGCCGAGGTGCTGCCGGCTTACAAGGCTTTGATCGGGCCTGAGACCATCGTCGTCTCGATCGCCGCGGGCAAGACGCTTGCCTTCCTGGAAGAGCATCTTGGCGAAGCGGCAATGGTGCGCGCCATGCCGAACACGCCGGCCATGATCGGCCGCGGGGTCACCGGCGCCTTTGCCAATCGCCGCGTGACATCAGCCCAGCACAAGCTTGTCGATGCAATGTTAAGCGTATCGGGACCGGTCGAATGGGTAGAGGACGAGGCTCTCATCGATGCGGTCACGGCGGTTTCGGGCTCCGGCCCGGCCTATGTCTTCTATCTCGTCGAGTGCATGGCAGAGGCAGGCCATAAATTGGGCCTGCCGGCGGACCTCGCCATGCGGCTCGCGCGGGCTACGGTGTCGGGCGCTGGTGAATTGCTTCATCAGTCGCTCGGCGCGCCGTCCGAACTGCGCAAGAATGTTACTTCTCCTGGCGGCACGACGGCTGCGGCACTTTCTGTGCTGATGGCGGAAGATGGCATGCAGCCGCTGTTCGATGCAGCGATCAAAGCTGCGCGCGACCGCGCTGAAGAGCTGGCGAAATAGCGATGTCGGAAACCATTTCTTATGCCGATTTCGAGCGTGTCGATATTCGTATCGGTACGGTGGTCGAGGCCAATCCCTTCCCCGAAGCACGCAAGCCGGCGATCAAGCTCGTGATCGATTTCGGACCGGAGGTCGGCGTCAAGAAATCGTCGGCGCAGATTACGGTGCATTACACGCCAGAAGCGCTGATTGGCCGGCAGGTGCTGGCGGTGGTCAATTTTCCGCCGCGGCAGATCGGTCCCTTTCGTTCCGAGGTTCTGACGCTCGGTTTCGAAGACGAGAACGGCGCCATCGTGCTCGCCCAGCCGGAGCGCGCTGTCCCCAACGGCAAGAAGATGATGTAACTGATCCGTCACGACGGTGACTCATTTTACCCGAATTGCTGCAGTAGATTCGGATGTCGGTGATTTGGGGAGACGGGGGCTATGCCACTCAGCGCTATTCATGAGCGTTTTCGCGTATCGTGCCTGCCAAGGGCTGCGGAAGTCGCCGAACGCTGGCAGGCGACGCATGTCGTGTCGCTGATCGATCCCGGCATTGCTGACGAACATGTACCGGTGATCCGCAACGCCGAGCATATCGTCGCCCGGCTGCGTGACCAGGAGAACTCGGTCGATACCACCCATTTTCCCGACATTGTCGGCAGCCTGTTCGACACCGTGCGTCCGGCRATCGAAAGCCCGCGGTCGCGCATTCTCGTACATTGCCATGCCGGCATTTCACGCTCGACGGCCTTCTGCTATGCGATGATCGCCCACCGAGCCGGGCCGGGGCTGGAAGAACAGGCTTTCGGCGCCTTCCTCTCCATCGTCAACAAGCCCTGGCCGAACCGCCGCATCATCGAAATCCTCGATGCCACCTGGGGCAGGGGAGGCGCGCTGCTGGCGCCGCTCGACGCCATGCGCGCCCGCTATCCACGCCGCATGGAGGCGTTGCACCGCTTCAACATCAAGCGGAAGTTCTTTGAACTGGTGCCGTGCGAAATTTACGGGCGTTGAGCGGATAAGTCGATTGGAACGCGTTTAAACCGGCACTCTGACCGTCGCCCTCAACCCACCCAGCGGGCTATCCGACAGCGTGACATTGCCGCCATGGCCGCGGGCGATGTCGCGGACGATGGCGAGGCCCAGGCCCGTGCCGGAGGCGTCGAGGTTGCGGGCTTCGTCGAGCCGGAAGAAGGGCTTGAACACTTCCTCCCGCATCGCTTCCGGAATACCGGGACCATCATCCTCGACGATGATGGTGAGGAATTTCTTGGAATTGCGTGCCTCGATGCGGATATTTTCCCTGGCATGCCGCCAGGCATTGGCCGTCAGGTTGGTGACCAGTCGGGTGAACGCATTCGGACGCACCGTCACACTGCTCTGTCCTTCGATCGAGGCGGTCAGCATCTTGCCATGCAGCGCCGCACTCTGCTCGAGCTGGGTGAACAGCTGGTAGAGGTCGAGTTCGCCCTGGTGCTCTTCGGTCTGGCCGCGGGCGAAATCGAGGTAGCCTTCGAGCATGGAATTCATGTCGTCGACGTCACGGTTCAGCCCGTCGAGGTCTTTTGGGCTCTCGGCAATGGCAAGCTGCAGGCGGAAGCGGGTGAGAATGGTCCTGAGATCGTGGCTGACGCCGGAGAGCATCATCGTGCGTTGCTCGATCTGGCGTTCGATGCGCTCGCGCATCTGCAGGAAGGCGAGACCGGCGCGGCGGACTTCGTCGGCGCCGCGCGGCACAAAGGGGTTCCCGGGCTTCTGGCCCTTGCCGAACAGTTCCGCCGCCTTGGTCAGGGCGACGATCGGCCTGATCTGGCCGCGCAGGAAGAGGATGGAGATGATGATCAGCACCAGCGACGTGCCGCCCATCCAGAACAGGAAGATCTGGGTGTTGGACGCATAGGCACGATCGCGGCGGGTAATGATGCTGAGGATGCGGTTGTCGGCGATCTTGATGCGGATTTCCATCGTCCGCGCATCATTGCTGGTATTGATCCAGAAGGGGCGGCTGACCTGGGCATTGATCTGTTCCGATAAAGTCCGATCGAGAATGGAGAACAGCGGGATGGGCTTCGGCGACGGCAGCTTGCTGCCGGATATGATCGCCAGCTTCAAGTCCATGGCGTCGTTGGCGATGCGGATCAGCTCCTTGTCGCTGATCGGCTGTGGCGACGTCTCTGCAAGATCGACCAGGGCGGCCATGTCGCGCGAGACATCGGCGGAGAGCCGTGTGGTCACCATCTGCCAGTGCCGCTCCATGAACACCGCGGCGACGACGATCTGCAGCAGCACCATCGGGATGATGATGATCAGCAGCGAACGCGCGAACAGACCACGCGGCAAATTGCGGCGCATGACGCGGCTGAGCGCGCCATCGCGGTAGATCGAGCGCTGTTCCTCGGGAACGAGGGGACTGCTTTCGATCTCGGAGGTCATCCGTTCTGGTCCAGACAGAGTTTATAGCCGATGCCGCGCACGGTCTGCAGCCAGACCGGGTTTGCCGGGTCATCCTCGATCTTGCGGCGCAGCCGGTTGATCTGCACGTCGATCGTGCGTTCGCCGACATCGACGCCATTGCCGGCAAGCTCGTGGCGGGCAATGGTCTGGCCGGCATTGGCGGCAAAGATCATCATGATCTCCTGTTCGCGTCCGGTGAGCCCGATCAGACCGGACCCTCGGCGCAGTTCTCGCTTGACCAGGGAAAAGTTGAAGGGTCCGAAGATCAGCTGATCGATCTTCGGCTTGGTCGGATTGACGGAACGCTTGAGGATGTTGTTGACCCGGAGAACCAGTTCGCGCGGATCGAAAGGCTTTGCCAGATAATCATCAGCGCCGGCCTCGAGGCCCGCGACGCGTGATTCCGCCTCGCCCAGCGCGGTCAGCAGGATGACTGGGATATTGCGGACTTCTCTCAGCGCCCCGGTCAGTGCGATACCGTTTTCGCCCGGCATCATCACGTCGAGCACCAGGAGGTCGAAATCGAGCCCTTCGAGCTTGCGGCGCGCCTCGGCAGCATCAGCGGAGACGGTGACGCGAAAGCCCTTGCCGGTCAGAAATTTCTGCAGCAGTTCGCGGATTCGCTTGTCGTCGTCGACGATCAAGAGATGCGGTGCATCGTCCAGGAGAGCGGCTTCCTCCGTCATTCTCTGTCTCCCTTGTCGCGCATGCCGCCTAGGAACCGGACGACATCGGCGCGTTTCGCCTCGTCGCCCAGTGCCGCGGCAATGCGGCGTGATTGCGGCCCGGCGAGCGCCAGCGCCAGTTCCCGGCCCGCCTGGGTCGGGTAGAGGCGGCGCTGCCTGCGGTCGTCAGGTCCTTCCTTCTGCCTTATATAGCCCGAATCGATGAGCTGTTTGAGGACCCGGGCCAAAGATTGCTTGGTAATCCTCAACGTATCGAGCAGATCGGCCACCGTCATGCCCGGATCGCGATTGACGAAATGCACGACCCGGTGGTGCGCGCGTCCGAAGCCGCTCTTTTCCAGGATCGCATCCGGATCGGAGATGAAATCGCGATAGGCGAAGAACAGGAGCTCGATGATCTCGAAATCGATATCGCCGTCACCCGTCATCCGCTCGCAGATGACGTCATCCTCGGTCTTTGCTGCGGCCGGCTTTTTCGCCAAGAACGGCTCCTTTGCATTTGAAGGAAATATGTCAGCTTCGTTGACTTAATTTCCAGCCCCTGTTAGCCTGAATCCGATTTTGAAGACAGGAAAAGTTCATCCTGAAGCGATTGCTACACGTTTGATGAACTTTCTTCAAACCCGCACACCCGCCGCCTATATCTTGTGGATGCGCCGGCGCGGGAGTATCACAACGAAAATAGGCGAAGTCGCCGGGAGGTTAAACCATGGCAGTTCCTTTTGACCAGTTGGACGGCGTTATCTGGATGAACGGCGAATTCGTGCCGTGGAAGGATGCGAAGGTCCATGTGCTGACGCATGGCCTGCATTATGCCAGCGCCGTCTTCGAAGGCGAGCGCGCCTATGGCGGCCGGGTGTTCAAGCTGACTGAGCACAATCAGCGTCTGCATGATTCCGCCGCCATCATGGGTTTCAAAATTCCCTATAGCGTCGCCGAACTCGATGCCGCGACGATAGAAACGCTGAAGCGCCAGGGCTTTTCCGATGCCTATGTCCGGCCGATCGCCTGGCGCGGTTCGGAGCAGATGGGCGTGTCGGCGCAGAACAACAAGATCAACGTGGCGATCGCCATCTGGCAGTGGGGCAGCTATTTCAACCCGGCCGAGAAGCTCAAGGGCATCAAGCTCGACCTCGCAGAATACCGCCGCCCCGATCCGATGACGATACCCTGCAAGGCCAAGGCGGCCGGCCTTTACATGATCTGCACCATCTCCAAGCATGCGGCGGAAGCCAAGGGCTATGCCGATGCGATGATGCTCGACTATCGCGGCCGCGTCGCCGAGGCCACCGGCGCCAATATCTTCTTCATCAAGGACGGCGTCATCCATACGCCGGATCCGGATTGCTTCCTCAACGGCATCACCCGCCAGACGGTGATCGAGCTCGCCAAGCGCCGCGGTATCGAAGTGATCGAGCGGCCGATCATGCCGGAGGAACTGACCGAGTTCAGCGAATGCTTCCTGACGGGCTCGGCGGCGGAAGTCACGCCGGTTTCCGAGATCGGCGGCAAGTGGACATTCACGCCCGGCAAGATCAGCGAGACGCTGATGAACGACTATATGAAGGAAGTCTATCCGGCCACGGCGCAGGCCGCCGAATAGACTGTTGCAAAAATATCAGAATTGCGAGGCGGCCTTCACGGGCCGCTTTTTTGTTGATGACTTTCCTGGAACCAGCCTCGCTCAAGCGCATTTGTTTCACAAGTTTCAGCCACCTGTTCCAGAGGTGACATGCCGGCGATACGAACGGGTGTAACAAGAAGGCAAGTTAAGTGGTGACTGCACGCCACATTATCGGACAAGGGAACAAACCAGTGAACATCGACACCGCCATCGAAACCCCGGTATCCATCCGCCTCCGCCCGATCGTTCTACTGGTCGCCGCCGTCAGCCTCTGCGTCGCGATGCTTCTGATCACGACCGCAAGCTTCGGCGCTTCGCCGATCAATTCCATGGAAGTGGCGAGCCTGACCTGAGCTCGTATCCTGGACGGCGCGGCCTTTCCCTGCCGGCCGCGCCGCCCGGTTTCTGCTCAGGCCGCAGCCGGGACTTTGTCGAGGAAGCCGACCACCTTCGTCATCCTGCCATTGTCGTGATGAACGATGTCGCTGCCTTCGATGATCGGTTCAGCACCTTCCGGTCCCAGCCCCCATGAAAAGCGCACCCAGCCATTGTGGCCGTCCGGCCTGCCCTTCAGCGAAAATCGGAAGCCGGGAAAGCGTTCCTGCACGGCGCCGATCATGCCGGACAGCTCAGTCGCATTGCTCGCCGCCATCAGCGGATCGATATAGCTCGCATCGTCAGCCCAATGGCGGGCGAAGAGCTTTTCGCGCTCGGCTGCTTCGATGGCGTTCCAGGTGGCGATATAGTTGCTGGCGATTTCATTGGCTTCGATCATGATATTCTCCTTCATGTCTCTGTTGACGAAGACAGGATCGGCGATCGAGGGAATTGTCTCAATTACCTCTGAGGTAAGTATACCTCTGAGGTAAGCGAAATGCGCATCGCAGGGTGACAACGCCCGCCTGCATCTATATCTCGGGCAGCAAAACGAGAGATAGGACAGTCCGATGCCGCAGCTCCAGGCCGGGATCATTCCGGTGACGCCATTCCAGCAAAACTGCACGGTGCTTTTCGATGCCGGGACGAATGAAGGCGTCATCGTCGATCCGGGCGGTGACGCCGACGTGATCCTGCAGACGATCGGCGAGAACGGCATCACGCTCAAGGAGATCTGGATCACCCACGGCCATCTCGACCATGCCGGCGGCGCGCTCGACCTCAAGCAGGCGCTCGGCATCGACATCATCGGGCCGCACCGCGACGACCTGCCGCTGTTGCAGTCGATGGAAGCCAGCGCCGCGAGATTCGGCGTCACCTCCGGGGTTCGCAACGTCACGCCCGATCGTTTCCTGGAAGAGGGAGAGACGGTGTCCTTCGGCGAGCATGTCTTCGAGGTCTACCACACGCCGGGTCATGCGCCGGGGCATGTCATCTATTTCAATCGCGCGCAGAAATTCGCCCATCTCGGCGACGTGCTGTTCAGCGGCTCGATCGGCCGCACCGACCTGCCGGGGGGCGATCACGGGCAATTGCTGGATTCGATCAGGGACAAGGTGCTGCCGCTCGGCGATGATGTCAGCTTCATCTGCGGCCACGGGCCGGGCAGCACGATTGGCGAGGAGCGGCGGAACAATCCGTTCTTGGCTGGTCTATAAAACGAAGCCCCGCCGGATCGGCAGGGCTTGTAAAGTCAGGAGCGTTTCCGGAACTTACTCGGCTGTGCAGAAGTGCTGCTTGCCGTCGTAACCCGCATAGGTGCCGGTGGTCGAATTAAAGGTGGAGAAGCGCTGCTTGCAGTAATTGCGCCACTTGGCTGTCCATGGCTGGAGGGTGCCCTGTTGTGCCATGTCGGTGTTGCGGTGGGTCACATGCTCCCGCTGCGGACGATCGGGGAAATAACCCTCGTTGTCAGCCTGGTCGTCTATCGGGCCGGTATCATCGGGATCGCCACTGTCCTGGTACTGGTCGTCGGGTGCGGTGCGAACGACATGATGGGCGCGCGGCGGTGCATAATCCGGATCGTCCGGATCCACATTGCCATCGGCCGGGCCGACATATTCGGCGTCCGGGCCGGGATCGCCTTCATCGACATAGACCCTTTCACGCGGCTGTGATAAAGCTTCGCCGACGATCACACCGGCCGTCAGACCGATAATGCCCGCCGCTGCCCAGCGGCCGCGCCAGCCGGGGCCATGGTGATAACGCCAGTAGCGGCCATGGAAGCCGCGGTCACGCCAGCCGGCGGACGACACTTCCACCGTGCTGGCCAAAGTGGCGATCACGGCGACGCCGAGGATAAGGGTTTTGGTGAGTTTTTTCATAGCGATCTTCCCTGCAATGGGCCGGCCATGGGCCAGACTTGGGGAAAATCTAGGGCTCGGCCGATGAATGTCGGCTGAACGGAAAAGGGCAAGTTTGTGGCGGCCGTGTATACCGCGCGGTGTCAATGAAAAGGGCGCCGCCTGCCATTCCGGCAGCGGCGCCGTGTATACACTGCGCCGATCAGGCCTGGATCAGCCGGTGACTTGAAGGTTGACGGCCTTCGGACCCTTGCCGCGGCGGTCCGGCTCGGTGTCGTAGGTAACTTTCTGGTTTTCAGTCAGACCGGTGAGGCCTGAAGCCTGCACGGCGGTAATGTGGACGAAGATGTCGGAACCGCCTTTGTCAGGTTTAATGAAGCCAAAGCCCTTCTCGGCGTTGAAGAACTTTACGGTGCCAGTATCGGCCATGGAATAATTCCCTTTCCTCGCCATCCCCTCATCGGAAGGCATCCTCACTTCTGCAGGCAGATTTCGACTGTAAGGAAAGGTCCTACTATCGTGGTAGTCGGCCGGTTTCCCGTCGTTCCGCCACCCGGAGCTTGTTGCGCCTCCGGCGCGTTATTCTCAAGGTTCTTCCCAGTTGTTCGCAAATTGCCCGAACGCGGACAGAGTGAGGGCATTCCTAATTTTTGGCAAGCAAAACTTTCACGAATGATGCAAATTTAGCACGAAACGTGATCGATTCGCCTGTTCCAAAATGAGAAAAAGTATGGATTTCTTATTACTTTCGCCATTGTTTACAGTCTAGACTTGTTTGGCTGTTGCCTTTGTAAGCTCTGGTACAATTTCCACCATGACCATTGCGGCGAAGATAAGGCCGCACCCGATATAGCCTATGAGCGTGATCCGTTCGCCCAGCAAGAGCGCGCCGAACAATGCGCCAAACAGGGATTCACTGGCGAGAAAGATCGCGGCCTGCGGCGAGGTTGTCCAGCGCTGACCGACGACCTGCAGTGTATAGGCAACACCGGAAGAGAAGACGCCGGCATAGAGGATTTCGGGTGCTGCGTCCCGAAGGCCCGACCAGGTGACCGGCTCGACCGCAATGGCCACCGCGAGGCCGGCGATGCCGCAGATCAGGAACTGGACGGCGGACAGCGTCAGCGGCCTGGCGCTTTCGGAAACGAACATGCCGACAAGCAGAATCTGAGTGGCGAAGCAGACGGCGGAGGCAATCACCCAGAAGTCGCCGATCTTGAGGCGCGTGAGGTCGCCGCCGCTCAGATAATAGATGCCCGCCAGCGCCATCAGCGCCGCCGGCCAGATGATCCAGTGCGGCGCCCTGCGCAAGACGATGACGCTCAGCATCGGCACGATGATCACATAGAGGCCGGTGAGGAAGCTGGTATTGGTGACCGATGTCGTCAGCATGCCGATCTGCTGGGTGACCGCGCCGCCGAAGAGGGCCAGGCCGATCACGCCGAATGTCATCATATCCCGGGGTGCAATCGGCCTTACTGCCTTGCGGTCCTCGCGAATGGCAAACGGCAACACCACGAGGAAGCCGATCACGAACCGTGTGCCGACAAACCACCAAGGACCGATCGACTTCATCGCCAGATTCTGGCTGATGAAGGCCGCGCCCCAAATGGCGGCCGTCAGGAGGAGGATAAGATTGGCCTGGATACGGGTCATTTTCGTGGATTTTGCTCGGCTGGTTTGTTGGCGAGGCTTACCATTTCGATCAAGCCGGGACAATAATTACACGGTTGAAGAATTTTGATGCTTTCATTCACTTTTGAACATGCCGGCGCGTGGCATGGCATGGCCGGTTGATACCGCGAAAGCCAGTCGTCGCGCATTCATCACTGGCGTGAATGGTCGATGCTGCAATCGGCCTGTTTTCTTCATTGCAGCCGGCGTCGCCGCATGAATAAGATCGAGCCATATCCCGCGTTCCAGGAAACCGCTTCAGCGAGCCGGCACGCATGTAGGTGCAATCGGCCGTTCCGGGTAAAGACGATGACGATCAAATGGAAAATGACGGAGGGCAGGAAGCCGATGTTGAAACTGGTCGAGGGGCGACGCAAGGACGGTTTCGATGGCAGCGACACGGGGCCGGATCAATTCCTATTGGCTTGGCCGGCGTCCAAGTGATGGCAGGCTATTCCGGTACGCCGCTCGGCAAAAAGCTTGGCCTTAAGGACGGCATGCGGGCGCTGCTGCTCGGCGTGCCGGCGCATCTCGACGAAATCTTGGGCTTTCCAGGCTTTGCCGTCGTGGAAACGGCGATGCCGGATAGGCCAAGCCGCGCTTGTGATTACATCCATGTGTTCGAAACGGATCGCGCGCGGCTGGAAAGCCTGGTGCCGGCATTGCGTGCGGGCCTGAAGGCCGATGGCACGTTGTGGATCTCCTGGCCGAAGAAGGCGTCGAAAGTGCCGACGACGGTCACCGAGGACTGTTTGCGTGAGATTTTCCTGCCCGTCGCACTTGTCGATGTGAAGGTCGCGGCGATCGACCAGGTCTGGTCGGGGCTGAAATTCATGTTCCGCAAGGAAGTGCGCAGCAGTCTGTAGCTACTTGGCCCGCGAAATCCTGAGCACCTTGCCGTCATTGGAATCGGTGGTGATCAACAAGGCTCCGTCCGCAGTCGCCTTGATGTCGCGGAGCCGGCCATAGCGACCTTTCAGCATGCGCTCCTCGCCGGTGATCTTGCCGCCGGCATCGCGCGAGATGCGTGCCAGGAGCTGGAATTTCAGCGCCGTCACCAGAAAATCGCCGTCCCATTCCGGAAACATCTCGCCGCGATAGACCGCGAGTGCGCCCGGCGCGATCGACGGGTCCCAATAGTAGAGCGGCTGCTCCATACCGGCTTTCCTCGTGCCGACGCCGATTTTCGAGCCGTCATAGTTGACGCCATAGGAGATTATCGGCCAGCCGTAATTCTTGCCGGGCTCGGGATGATTGATCTCGTCGCCGCCCTTGGCGCCGTGCTCTACGCTATAGAGCACTCTCGTCTTGGCATCGAATGTGATGCCCTGAGGGTTGCGGTGACCCTTCGACCAGATTTCCGGCCGCGCCTTTTTGCCATCTGCGAACGGATTGTCCGCCGGTATCGAACCATCGCGGTTGATGTGGATGACGGCACCGTGGTCGTCGTGGAAATCCTGGGCGAGGTCCGGGGTAAATTGGTCGCCGATGGTGACGAACATGCTCTTGTCGGGCGCGAAGACAATGCGGGCGCCGAGATTGGCGGGGCGATCCTGCGGGTTGTTCGCACGGAAAACGGTCTTGATATCGGCTATGCTTTTCTCGTCATCCGCAAGCCGGCCGGAGAAAACCGCGATGCCGATCCCGGCATCGTAGTCTTCGGAAGCAGTGAAATAGAGCGTGCGGTCGTCGCCAAAATCCGGAGACAGCGCGACATCGAGGAGCCCACCCTGTCCTTCGGCATGGACTTTGGGCATTCCCTTTATCGGTTTGGAAAGCTTGCCATCGCGCAGGATGCGCAGGTTGCCGGAGCGCTCGGTGATCACGATCGCATTGTCGGGCAGGACTTCGACCGCCCAGGGATGATTGAGACCGGCGGCAAGGGTTTCGATGGAGATCGTCACTTTCTCGGTCTTCACCACTTCCGCAGCCAGGGCGATCAGCGGCGAGCCCGCGATAAAGCCAGCGAGAACAAGGCAATGGAGGTAGAGGCTGCGCGGCATGCTGTTCCCTATGGCGACAATGGTGACGGCAAGTTGGAGCAACAACCGGGCGGCAGCGTGTCAGGTTCCGGGAAATACAGTCACATTCGCATTACCGCCGATTGATCGGCTGTGCTCAAATCATCCATGGATGAATTTGGTATCAGCGCGTCCGCTTGCCGAAAGCAGCACCTTTGCGCGCACCCGTATTGAAGCTCGGCACGGCCGTCCTCGGCATGTGGACCTCTGGATTGTAGCGCTCCAGATCGGCGGCCGGTTTGACCACGGTCGCCGCGGCACCGCCCACTTCGGGAAACTCTTCGTTGAACGTCGTCGGCGCCAGTTGCGGGCGGGCCAGGGCATAGCCCTGCAGCAGCGGCACGTCGACCTGCCGGCAGATCTCGACCTGGCGGAGATCTTCCAGGCCTTCGAAGATCGAGAGAATGCCCTGTTCGCCGAAGCTGCGGACGAGATGGCGGAGCAGTGCCAGGCCGGCGGAATTCTCCAGGAAGTCGCGGACCCATTCGGCCTCGAACTTCACATAATCGGGCTTCAACAGGTTGATGCGCTCGCTGTCGCGCTCGTCGGCGCCATATTCGTCGATGGCAATACGGAAACCATGCTGGCGGAAGGCCTGGACGAGGCGGGTCGGCAGTTCAGCGCTTTCCGTGCCACGGCGTGTCAGCTTGCAGACGATCCGATCGGGGCTCATGCCGGCCTCGTGGGCGGCGAGCCGGATCATCTCGATCTCGCGCGCAATGTCGGCTTCAGCGACGAACAGGCCGGGACGGAAGCTCAGGATCAGCCGGGCATTGCGGCGGCGGAGCGCGCCGGTGTTGAAAATGTGCAGCGTGCGGCAGAGGCTGTCGATCATCATCATGTCAGGCTTGGCGACCTGCGGGAAGAATTCCGCCGGCTGAACCGGGTCGTCGCCACGCATCGGCCGGATCAGGCCTTCGAAGGCCTGGATATCGAGATAGCCTTCCCGATCCTGGCTGAAAATCGGCTGCAAGGCGGAATGCAGCGTGAACGGCCCGTAATCCGCGATCCAGGATCCGTCGTCGTCCTTGCGAAGATTGGAAAATACGCTGTTGCCCGCCATGTCGTCCAATACTCTCCACGCTCGCACAGACACGCAACATTAGCGCGTAAACGTTACTGCTGGCTTAAGTCGGAATTCACAATTGTTAATGTTGAGCATCAAAACAATGCATGTGCCATCGGGCTGCAAGAGCCGGGTTCCGCTTGATCGAGAGCCACCCATCTCCTATAAGGCCCACGCCCGTTTATGACAGCCATTTGAAGGAACAAGAGCATGGCCTTTCTCGCCGACGCGCTCTCCCGCGTGAAGCCCTCCGCAACCATCGCCGTGTCGCAGAAAGCCCGCGAACTCAAGGCGAAAGGCCGCGACGTCATCAGCCTTGGTGCCGGCGAGCCGGATTTCGACACGCCCGATAATATCAAGGATGCGGCAATCGCGGCGATCAAGCGCGGCGAAACGAAGTACACGGCTGTTGCCGGTATCATCGAACTGCGCGAGGCGATCGCGAAAAAATTCAAGCGCGAGAACAATCTCGACTATACCGCCAACCAGGTCATCGTCGGCACCGGCGGCAAGCAGATCCTGTTCAATGCGCTGATGGCAACCCTGAACCCGGGCGACGAAGTCGTGATTCCGGCGCCGTATTGGGTTTCCTATCCGGAAATGGTGGCGATTTGCGGCGGCACATCGGTTTTCGTCCCGACGACGATCGAGAGCAAATTCAAGCTGCAGGCGGCCGATCTGGACAAGGCGATCACGCCGAAGACCAAGTGGCTGATCTTCAACTCGCCGTCCAACCCGTCGGGTGCCGCCTATACCCGCGATGAACTGAAGGCGATCACCGACGTGCTCGTCAAGCATCCGCATGTCTGGGTGCTGACCGACGATATGTATGAGCACCTGACTTTCGACGACTTCAAGTTCACCACGCCGGCGGAAGTGGAGCCCATCCTCTACAATCGCACGCTGACGATGAACGGCGTCTCCAAGTCCTATGCGATGACCGGCTGGCGTATCGGCTATGCTGCCGGCCCGATCGAGCTGATCAAGGCGATGGACATGATCCAGGGCCAGCAGACCTCGGGCACCAATTCGATCGCTCAATGGGCGGCGGTCGAGGCGTTGAACGGTCCGCAGGACTTCATCGAGAAGAACAAGAAAGTCTTCCAGGGCCGTCGCGATCTGGTCGTCTCCATGCTCAACCAGGCCAAGGGCATCAATTGCCCGGTGCCGGAGGGCGCTTTCTACGTCTATCCATCCTGCGCCGGCCTGATCGGCAAGACCGCGCCTTCGGGCAAGGTGATCGAGACCGACGAGGATTTCGTCTCCGAACTGCTGGAATCGGAAGGTGTTGCCGTGGTGCATGGTTCGGCCTTCGGCCTCGGCCCGAACTTCCGCATTTCCTATGCGACCTCGGAAACGCTGCTTGAAGACGCCTGCAGCCGCATCCAGCGCTTTTGCGCCGCCTGCCGCTGACGCATTTTTTGCTGCGACAAACTGTAGCCGCTACTGGGATACCGGTGGCGGCTTTTGTTTTGCATTGCTGTAGTTGGCTGACGGTGATGACGGTCACTGGCGGGAAGATGCTAAGGATAGCTTAGTGTCTTGTGGAAAAGCGCGAAACTGGTGATCAAGTGATTACAGTATTTTTGGGGATAGATCGCAGTTTTAGATTGTGAATATTCGGTTAAAATTGCCGCCTATTTTTGATTTCCCGGGCTGTTCGCTTGCCGATATCGGCAGGAAGTACGCTTTCGTAGGAATATACATTCGGTTCACAAGACAAAAAGTCATAGAATTGCCTGCCGCGTTGATCCCGGGACTGCGGTGATGGCGCTGGAAGCGGCGTGAAATCAGTATATTAGCGCTACTTGCTTTGACGGACGGGGCAAATCACTTTAATTCGGCTGTGTTCCTGACGCCAAAGTGTCGGGAACAGACCATCGCTCGTGACGGTGTCACGCAAGAGCGGATGGATTCTTCGGTTCGGGGCAGCCCTGTTCTTCGTATCCGGCATGAGGCCGGATTATCGGGCTGACACCGCAGCAAACCTCCCTCGATTTCCGTCACCCGCTGGGCAAAGCGGCGAACACATGATTGACCCCTTGAAGGAGGGTTTGGATGAGCAGCGTATCATCTGCGGGCGGCAATGCGTATTACTATACGTTGCAGCAAAACGCGTTCAAAAAGCTGGATACCGACGGCAACGGCACACTGGACCAGAACGAGGTCGACGCGGGCAAGCCGAAGACAGTGACAAATGACCAGGCGACCAAGATCTACAACAACATGGACACCGACAAGTCCGGTACCGTGACACAAGATGAATTCATCAAGGGCACGACCACCGGCGGCGGCGTGGGGCTGATCAACCAGCTTCCGACCGATGCGATCGACGTGCTCTTGAAACTGCAGCAGGGTGGGGCGCTCACCCAGGCAGCGCCGGCCGAAGCCGACGACAGGCAGGGCGGAAGCAATGGCGGCAGCGGCGGCGGTTCCGGCTCGGGCGGCAGCCAGACATTCGATCCGCTCGACACGAACAAGGATGGCATCGTTTCCGAACAGGAATTCCTTGCCGCGCATCCTGAAGACGCGCCGAAGAGCGCCTCCGATACGTCCTCTTCATCTGACGCTTCAAAGACGTCCACCGCAGGCGGCCAGTCGAGTTCTTCAGACCCGAATTCGACGGCGACGCAAAGCCTGCAGCAGCAGGAACAGGAGCAGGCGCTCGCCATGCTCAACACGCCGCCGCGGCTTATGGGGCCGGATTTCTTCGACTCGTTCAATGACACGTCGGGCATGAGTAGCCTGGCCTCGATGTTCGGCAACTCGGGCAGCAGTCAGAACGGAGCGTCGAATATCTTCCAGCTGCTCGAAAACGAGCAGAATGGCGGAGCGTCGGCGGCAAGCCTGCTCTGACGATTTGCCGACAAAGGTTGCAAAGGGGCGGGGATGGACTCGCCCTTTTGTTGTGTGTCAGACTCGGCTCAATGGCTGAAAATGAAATCGTCGGCCGACAATTGACCGAGCCAGGCATGGCGGATGAACAGCGTATCGCCGCCGCAATCGATCATCACATCCGGTCCGATCTGGTCGGCGTGGCTGACGACGTCGTCGAAGTTCTTGAGGCTGTCGAGATGGGAGAAATCGACGCGATCGCCGTCGAAGAAGCCGCGGATCGTGTCGTGGCCGTATCCGGTCTTGAAGACGAAGGTGTCCTTGCCGTCGCCACCGATCAACAGGTCGTCACCGCGGCCGCCGTCGAGCCGGTCATTGCCGCCGCCGGCATTGATCGTGTCCTTGCCGCCCTTGCCGTGGAATATTTCAGCATCATCCTTGCCGGTCAGGGTATCGTCGTGCTTGGTGCCGTCAATCTCCGGCTCCGGAATGATGATCGGGATAAAGTGGGCGCTGTCGGGAGCCGCATTCGACACAGGCTTGAAGACGCGCTGCATGACGGCGCCTTTGTCGCCGTCGATATCATAGGACTGCCACTCGATGACGAAGCCGCCATGTTTAAGGGCAGTCACCGACGGATCGAGCTGTTCGCTGTTGGTGTGCTGGTTGACGCGGAATTCCTTGCCGTCCTTCGATCCGTCCGCGTGGTAGACCTGGGTATAGATGCCGCCGGTATTGCCATCCTGATTGTCCGATTGCCAGGTCACCACCCAACCGCCATTCGAAAGGGCGGCGATGTCAGGCGCCTGCTGGTCGAGGGCTGTGTGGGTGTTGACCCGCTTCTCACCGCCGATCTTGTCGCCGTCGATGTCGAAATGCTGCTGGTAGATGCCGTCGCCGCTGCCATCCTGGTCCTGGCTGTCCCAGGCGACCACATAGCTGCCGTCGGCAAGGCTGGTGACGGTCGAGTGGTATTGGTTGCCGGCGGTATGCGTGTTGACCCGCATTTCGTCGCCCGCCGGCGTGCCGTCGGCATTATAGGCCTGGCGATAGATGCCGCTGAAATCGTTCTGGTGGCCGTAGGACGACCAGGTGACGATCCAGCCGCCATTTTTCAGTGCAGCGACATCGGCATCGAATTGATCCGAGGCCGCGACGGTATTGACTGTCACCTCTCCGCCAAGCGGCTTGCCGTTCTTGCCATAGGCGCGCTGGTGGATGTCGAAATTGTCGCCGTGATCGGACTGCGTCTGCCAGGTCACCACCCAGCCGCCGTCCTTCAAAGCTGTCACCGCTGAATGTGACTGTTCGCCGGCGGTTTCGGTGTTGACACGTGTCTCGCCGCCGAGCCGCTTGCCGTCTGCGCCGTAAGCCTGCTGGTAAATTTCGAACGAGGTTGCGAGTTTGTCGCGCGAGGACCAGGTTTCAACCCATCCGCCATTCGGCAAGGCGGTGATCGCCGGCTCGAACTGGACATCGGCGGTGGTGGTGCTTACATGTTTCTCGCCGCCATGTTTGCTGCCGTCGGCATCGTAGCGCTGTTGGTAGACGCCATCCTGATCGCCGTCCTCGCCTTCGGAAGCCCAGGTGACGAGCCAACCGCCATCCTTGAGTGCGGCGACGGCTGGCATGTGCTGGTCGCCTAGCGTATAGCTGTTGACGCGTGTTTCCTTACCGCCTTTGTAAGCCATGGCGCTCTCCAGTTGTTTGCGGGCGCATCGCTGTGCGCCCTACTTGACCGGATAACGAGCTTGGAAGCCGTATTATTTGCGGCATTCAAAAATAATATTCGTTGTTATGTCGATCTGCTGCGAAATCAGCTCCAAGCAATGGGGGCAAAAGAGGGAAATTTGGGCAAAAAAAGAGGGCCACGAGAAATCTCGGGCCCTTATAGGTGTGAAGGTAATTTAAACCTCCAGAGGGGAACAGCTGATACGGCGGCACTGGGAGGAAAACCGCCATGTGCATCAGCTGAGGGAAATATGGTGGTTTTTTGTGCATTGCGCAAGGAGTTTAGGCGCATGACAGGTATGCAATTGGTGCATGCTGTATGTGATATATCAATAAGTGATTGTTTCAATGAAGTAATTTTGTGCTTTGAGGCACGTCATTCAGGCTTGCTGGCTAAACAATTTTGTTCGTGTACGTGCTAATTTGTGCGCAGGCCTTGAAAATGCACCTTCGCAGCACCGTGTCGGAAAATCAAGTTGCGCGCTCTGGCGACGATCGAATCATAGGGAAGCTTGAGCTTTGGGGCGCTCTCAGGTTCGTTCAGATAGCGGAAATTGGCGCCGAGGACAGCATATCGGCATGAATGATGAGTTGCATCCAGCCAGATTGCTTTGGCGACGGCGCGCTCCCTGCGGGCCTGATATCCAGCGCCGTTTAAGCCATAGACGCTTCTATTTGATCGGGAAAGGCTCTAATGCTGTCGCCGTTTGCCAAGGTGAACACCGTGCCGACAAGGAGCGTCAACCCACCGTGCATAGCAGACTGTTTCAAGCCCGGCAGTGGACACACCGGTTTATCAAATATCTCATTCTCAGGCCAAAACCCTGGCAGGATGAAGGATTGCGTGGCGCCAACGTCGTCGTGGTCGGCTCGGCGCCGGTCGCGACCAAGCCGGTCGGTCTCGACGACAGCTACCGGATCGTTACGATCAATGCGTCCCAGCATTCCCTGCGGGGATGGGATGTGTCGGACCCCTATGCGACGATCATGATGTTCAATCAGATCGATGGCACCAATACCAATGCCTCCGAGGTCCGCCGCGTGCTTTCGGGCGAACGCACCGGCAATCTCTATCTCATGCTTTGGCGCCATGGCCGTCCGCGAGCGGAGGACGGGCTCAAGGCGATGGGCTACAGCTATGCCAGCCTGACCCTGATCGACCGCTACCGGCGTGTCGCCCTGGTGCGCACCGTCACCGGCGAGCTCAATTTCGAGCTCGACGCCTCGACCAAATATTCGAACGGCATCATCGCCGTCCTCCTGGCGCTGCACAGCGGCGCCCGCGCGGTGATCCTCTCCGGCATCAATCCCAATTCGACCGGGCACGTCTATAATGCCGAAGACCTCGAGCGCAAGCATGTCGGCAAGGACAGCGCCATGCTCAAGCAGTTGATGGCGATGGGCATGCCGATCTATACCGCCGATCCCGCCGTTGCCGAGGATTTTGGTCTGCCATTGTGGAAGGGTTAGCCGCCAGCCTTCTTGTCAGCCTGCTTGGCAAGATGGCGCTGCTTGCGGGTCTTCGGCTTCAGGCTGGCGAAGAAATTGTAGACGCTCCGCTCAAGCTTGGTGATCGACATCAGCTTATCGATCTGCTGGTTGGCGTCGTCGAGCCGCCTTGCGAGCACTTCATTGGCCTCGGCCAGGATTTCGACCGGCGCGACATCCGGCATCGCCTTCATCAGCGTTTCGATCGGTGTGGCCTCGTAACGGCCTAGCATGGTGATATCGCCGCGCCGGGCGCGAACGGCGAGATAGATCTGCTCGAAATTCCAGTCGTGGACGTCGAACACCTTCCACTTGTCGCTGCGCTTGGCCGAAAATCCGGCCAGCACCACCTTGCCAGGCAGGCCGAGGCCTAGCAGCCACAAGGTCAGCGCAAAGCCGCTGGTGGCGAATTTCCCTGACGGATAGGTCTGGCCGAGGATATCGCGGAGGTCGAGATGCCGGACCGTGGCGCCGTTGAAGGCGGAGGCCGGGCTCAGCGTCTCGGAGCCATCGACGCGGACATTGACGATGCCGAGAAAGCGATCCGTCTGGAAAAATTTGAGCACGTCAGCCACTTCGCGACGATGAACGATATTGGCGCCCATCGTGCCGCTGCGCGAGATCAGCAGGCAAGGCGCATCGAAGCCGGCATCGAGTACCTTGTAGACTTTGTTGAAGAACACGAACAGCGTCGTGGACGGATATGTCTGGCGCAACTGCTCCGGCTGGGCCGCCTCGCTATTGCCGATCAGGACGATATGGGAATAGGGCGAAAAGAACGCCCGCCATTCCTCAAGCAATGAAAAGCGAAAATCCTGGCTCTGGTCTGTGCTCATTGGCTAAGGCCATTCCGGGCCAGAGACACGGCTTTCACCCGCTGCTTGAAATAGGATCGCGCCTGCGCCTCGCGCGGCGAATTGATGATCCGTGTGCCGGCGTAGCGCAGGAAGTCGCCGAGGTCACGGGTGAAGCTGCGCCCGGCGCAAAAATCCTTCCACGGCGTCCGCACCAGGGCTTCATAATAGAAGCGAACGAAAGCCCTGTGGCTCCAGTTGCGTGAGGTCTGCCACGGCTTGCGGCGGCCGGTGAAATGGAAGATCGTCGGCCGTTCGACAAAGGACGCAATGCCGGTCTGGGTATTCCAGCGATGTTCGAGCGGCAGCCACCGTCCCTGGAAGACGATGTTCAGCACATCCTGGTCGTTGGCCTCGAAGGTGCGGGTGGGGTCGGACAGCAGGTCGCGGGTTTGCGCCAGCACATTCTCGGCCAGGCATCGCTGCCAGTCGAACATCAATACGCCGGCGTTGAAATAGAGTGGGCCGTGGGCGAGGCCGAGCTGACTTTCGCGTCGCTCCGCCTTTTCCGGGAAAGCCATGAGATAGTCTTCGACCGCACCCAGCAGATTGCCGCCAAGATCCACGCTCCAAAGCGGGTCGATCGGCGCATCGACCAGAACGTCGGCATCGACATAGAGCAGACGGTCGAGGTCGGCGGGCAGGAGCCCATCCATGAACAGCCGCGCCAGTGTGGCCTTCGACCAGCGGCCCTTGGTTTCCCGCAGTGTTTCGGGGGCGCTATAGGCGACGATCTCGATGGTGACGCCGTTCTGGCGGCCGAACAGGGCGACGCGCTCGATATCTTCCGCCGTCAGGTCGATGCCGATCAGGTAATAATGGGTTGCCGGCGCTGCATTGTGGCGGGCGATGGACAGCAGGGCGCAGCAGGCGGCCGGCAGCATGTTGATATCCGAACATGTGACAACGGCACATCTTGACATTCAACCCGAACTCCAGTCTGGCAATCGCACCGACGGCGCCGGGCGATCCGAGCGATCTCATACTGTCTGGCGATGGTCCGATCAAGTATTGACCATGTCCATAACGGCTCGTAAATGCTGCCCGCCTTTCGCGCCGGCTCGAGTATCGGTGGCGATGCACAAGGAGAATTGCGTGACGCATGCAGGCCGATATCGCCCCGAACTCGATGGCCTCCGTGCGGTCGCCGTTGCCCTGGTCGTGCTCTATCATGCGGGCATAGCGGCATTTTCGGGCGGTTTCATCGGCGTCGACGTGTTCTTCGTGCTGTCGGGCTATTTCATGACGGCGATCATTTCGCGGGAGATCGACGAGGGCCGGTTCGAGCTGTCGCGGTTCTACGTGCGGCGCATCCGCCGGCTGTTTCCGGCGCTGGCGACGGTGCTGATCGTCTCCTCGGTGTTTGCCTGGGCGTTGCTGATGCCCGAGGAACTCAAGCACTTTGCCAACAGCGTGCGCGCCGCCGCGATGCTGCATGCCAATGTCCTGTTCGAGCGCGAAAGCGGTTATTTCGACCTTGATTCCCATATGAAGCCGCTGCTGCATACCTGGTCGCTGTCGGTCGAAGAGCAATTCTATCTGATCTTCCCGCTGGCGCTTGTCCTGCTCCGCCGCTATGGCGGTCGGGGCTTGGCGCCCTTGGTCTTGGTGATTGCAACGGCGCTTTCGTTTCTGCTCAGCATCTGGGGAGTCTTCACCGAGCCGACGGTTGCCTTCTACATTCTGCCCTACCGGCTTTGGGAACTGCTGCTCGGGGCGCTGGTGGCGCTCAATCCAAAGGCCATCAAACAGGATGGGGCCAATTTCCTGACCCTGGTGGGCCTTGGCGGCATCATCGCCGCCGGCCTGCTGTTCGACACCGAGACACCCTTTCCGGGGCCTGCAGCGATGTTGCCATGCCTGTCGACCATGCTGCTGATTGCCGTCGGCGGACAATCGAGCATCGCCCGGCGGTTCCTGGGGGCCAAGCCGATGCTGTTCCTCGGCAAGACCTCCTATTCGATCTATTTGTGGCACTGGCCGATCATCGTCTTCCTGCCCTATTTTCTTCCCAAGTCGTCGATGATCTGGGCACCGTTGCTGGTGATCGCAAGCTCGATCGTGCTCGGCTACGTCTCGTGGAAATTCGTTGAACAGCCGTTCCGCTATGCCCGCCCGAATGCCGCGCGCCGGACGGTTTTCGCGAGCTTTGCGGGCGGCCTCGCTTGCGCTGCGATCTTTGCTATCGCGGTCAGCGCCGGGGAGGGCCTGCCGAGCCGGCTTCCGGACAGCGCCCGCAAATTCTACGCCGCCAAGCTTGACGCCAGCCCCTATAGTGACATGCGCTGCTTCATGGATTCCGATGGCAAAGGCCTGGATCCTGAGCAGGTCCGTATCGGCAATCTATGCCATATCGGCGCCGAAGGCGTCCCGCCGACCTTCCTGCTCTGGGGCGATTCCCACGCTGCGGCCATCGCGCCCGCCGTAGATGTTGCCGCCCGCAAATTTGGCATATCGGGACTGTTTGCCGGCAGGGCGTCTTGTCCGCCGCTGCCGGATACGGTGTTCGGTCCGGCCTCCTCGGTCGCCCGCTGCGTCAAGATCAACGCCGCCGTGCTCAAGCTGCTGAAGCGCCAACATTTCCAGGCCGTATTCATGGCCGCCTACTGGCCCAAATATGTCCACCGCGCCGAATTGCCCACTGCCGGCATATTCTTCGACATCCACCAGCCGTTGCCGCTGCAAGACTGGTCGGCGCCAGTCATGGCCGGCCTGAAGACGATGACCTCGACGCTGACCGATGCCCACACTCTGCCGGTCCTGATCCTGGACGTGCCGGAAATGGGCTTCAACATTCCCGAAGCCCTGGCGCGAGCCCAGACGACCAACGGCACGTTGGATATCGCCCCGCCGCTCGATTATACCCTCAGGCGCCAGGCGCTGGCCCGGCGCGTGCTGACCGAGACGGCGGCTGTGCAAGGTGCTGCCTTGGTCGATCCGCTGCCGGCGATCTGCTTTGACGGCCACTGCAATGCCCGGCTCGGCGATATCGTGCTCTACAAGGACACCGACCACCTGACCAACAAGGGCGCGATCGCCATTTCGCGCGTTTTCGACCCGATCATGATACGGCTGGCGAAAGGCGATGCGTTGGCGAAGAACGATACGCTGATAAAGGCCGATGCGCCGTTGAAGTAGGCGAGTGCGTCGCGGCGGGTGCCGGGAGCGATTTGGGCAAACCGGCGTCAGAACGGGAACTGTCCTCGGGGCACGCTATGTTCGGCGATCCGGACGTCGTTACGAATGGAGAGCGTGGCCAAGTGCCTTCATCGCCGCCTCCTGGAAGGCCTCGCTGCGCGTCGGATGAGCGTGGATCGTGCCTGCTATGTCCTCGAGCCGGGCGCAGGTCTCGATCGCCTGCGCGAACGCACTCGATAACTCCGACACGCCCGCTCCGACTGCCTGGATTCCCAGGATGAGATGGCTGTCGGCGCGTGACACCACCCTGACGAACCCTTCTTCCGCCTGCATCGTCATCGAGCGTCCGTTGGCGAGAAATGGGAACTGTCCGACCTTGACGTCCAACCCGGCGGCTCGCGCCTCGTCCGGCGACAGGCCGGCAGTCACGATCTCGGGATCGGTGAAGCAGACGGCGGGTATGCACCGCTTGTCCCATGTCCTGCGCCTGCCGGAGACGATCTCCGCGACCATCTCTCCCTGAGCCATGGCGCGATGGGCGAGCATCGGATCTCCCGTGACGTCGCCGATGGCGTAGACGCCGCGCATCGACGTCCGGCATTGATCGTCGATACGGATGAAGCGGCCGTTCATCTCGAGGTCCAGTTCCTCAAGACCGCATCCTTCGAGCCGCGCGCGACGTCCGACTGTGACCAGGATCTTCTCCGCCTCGATCGTTTCTTCGGCTTCATCCTTCTCGACGACGAGACCTTTGCCATTGCCGGCGAGGCCTTTGGCCTTGGTTTCGGTGAGGACGCGGACACCGAGCCTCTCAAGTTTCAACGCCACGGGTTTGGTCAGGTCGGCGTCGTATTGCGGAAGAATTTTTTGCGTTGCCTCCACGACCGTCACCCGCGAGCCGAGCTTGGCGAAGGCGGTTCCCAATTCAAGCCCGATATAGCCGCCGCCGACCACGGCGAGGTTCGCCGGAACCTCCGTCAGGGCCAGAGCCTCCGTGGAAGACAGAACCGCATCTCCGAACGGCAGCGTCGGAACTTCGACGGCCGCGGACCCCGTCGCCACGACGACATATTCGGCGTGGATGAGCTGAGCGCCCGTCTCGGTCGCGACTTCGACAGTCTTGCCGTCGCGGAACGTCGCGGTTCCGATGACGATCTTCACTTTCGCCTTCCTGAGCAGCCCCTGGACGCCGGAATTCAGCCGAGCGACAATCCCGTCCTTCCATCTGACGGCGGCGCCGAGATCGATCGTAGGATGTCCGACTTTAATGCCAAGCGGACTGTCGGCGGAAAATGCCGAGACCTTCTCGAACTCGTCGGCCACATGGATCAGCGCCTTGGAGGGAATGCAGCCGATGTTGAGACACGTGCCGCCGGGCTTGCCCGTCTCGACAATGACCGTGTCGACACCGAGCTGGCCCGCCTTTATCGCGCAGACATAGCCACCGGGGCCCGCACCGATCACCAGAAGCTTGCAGTTGATTTCCTTCAYGACTCAGCCTTCCAGAAAGATCATCGCGGGCGTTTCGAGCAAAGCCTTGACGCGCTGGATGAACGTGGCGGCATCCCAGCCGTCGACGATCCGATGGTCGAAGCTTGACGACAGGTTCATGCTTTTGCGGGGCACGAACTGGCTTCCGTCCCAGGCCGGCTTCATCACCAGCTTATTGACACCGACGATGGCGACTTCCGGGTGGTTGATGATCGGCGTCGAGACAAGCCCGCCAAGCGCTCCGAGCGAGCTGATCGTGATCGTCGATCCCATAAGCTCCTCACGGGTCGCCGTACCGTCGCGCGCGGCTTGCGACACGCGTGCGATCTCGGCCGCGCAATCGCGAAGGCCACGGGCCTCGACATGCCGGACCACCGGGACCATCAGTCCAGTCGGCGTCTGTGTCGCGACGCCGACATGCACGGCCTCATACCGGAAGACCACGCCTTTCTCGTCGTCGAACGTGGCGTTGACCACAGGATGGTCTTCGACAGCCCTGGCGATCGCCTTCATCAGGAATGGAAGGATCGTGAGCTTCACCGCGTCGCCGCGCTTGTCCTGGTTCAACTTCGTCCGCAACTCCTCGAGCGCGGTCATGTCGACGTCCTCGACATAGGTGATATGCGGAATGCGGCTCGCGGCCATCGACATCTTCTCCGCGATACGTCGCCGCAATCCCGTGACCTTGATCTCCGTGATACCAGTCCGCTTCTGCGCGACCTTTGGGGAGGCTGCCTGATCACCCTGCTGCAGGTGACGGTCGAGGTCCTCATGGGTGATGCGGCCTGCCGGACCCGTCGCCTTCACCTGCCTGAGATCCACCCCGGACTCGGTCGCGTGCAGCCGGACCGCCGGAGATGCCAATGGTTTGTCAGCAGGCTTGGCCACGACATGCCGTGCGTGGGAGCCTGWTGCCGCCGACACGGCATTCTCTTGCGGATTTGCCTTGGGCGCGAATGGCGGCGACTCCGGCTTCACGGGGGCGATGGTCGGTTCGGCCTCGTCGGCTGTCCCGGCAGGCGCGTCCCCGGCGACATCGATTTTGATCAGGGCCGCTTTGACGGCGATCTTGTCGCCGATCTCGCCGCCGAGCCAGGTTACCGTGCCACTGACCGGCGATGGGATTTCGACCGTCGCCTTGTCGGTCATGACGGCGGCGACGATCATGTCCTCGCGGACTGGATCGCCCACGCTGACATTCCATTCGACGAGTTCGGCTTCAGCGACGCCTTCGCCGACATCCGGCATTTTGACGACATGTTCCATCTCAAGCCCCCAGCGCTTCGGCCATGGCCCGGCCTACGCGGTCGGGTCCAGGGAAGTAATCCCACTCCTGCGCGTGGGGATATGGGGTGTCCCAGCCCGTGACGCGGGCGATCGGCGCTTCGAGATGATAGAAGCAATGTTCCTGGACCAAAGCTGCAAGTTCGGCCCCGAAGCCGGAGGTCAGCGTAGCCTCGTGCACGATGACGCACCGGCCGGTTTTCGACACCGAGGCGACGATCGCTTCCAGATCGAGAGGAAGCAACGAGCGGAGGTCGATGATCTCGGCGTCGACGCCGAACTGCTCTGCGGCGGCGATGGCGACGTGCACCATCGTTCCATAGGCCAGCACCGTGATGGCGCTGCCATCCCTGACAACCTCGGCTTTCCCGATCGCAATCGCGTAGTGTCCGTCAGGGACTTCGCCTTTCGGATGCTTCGCCCAGGGCGTCACCGGCCTGTCGTAATGGCCGTCGAACGGGCCGTTATAGAGCCGCTTCGGCTCAAGGAATATGACCGGGTCCGGATTCTCGATCGCCGAGATCAGCAAACCCTTGGCGTCATAGGGATTGGACGGCACGATGACCTGGAGGCCGGCAACATGCGTGAACAGGGCCTCGGGGCTCTGGCTGTGGGTCTGGCCGCCGAATATTCCACCACCCGTCGGCATGCGCACGACGATCGGACAGGTGAAGTCACCATGCGACCTGTGGCGAATGCGCGCCGCCTCCTGCGTGATCTGATCATAGGCGGGATACATGTAGTCCGCGAACTGGATTTCGACGCAGGGCCTCAGGCCATAGGCAGCCATACCAATGGCGACACCGACGATGCCGGATTCGTTGATGGGGGCGTCGAAGCATCGCGAAGCGCCGTACTTTGCTTGCAGGCCCTGGGAACAGCGGAACACGCCGCCGAAATAGCCGACATCCTCGCCGAACACGACGACGTTCTCGTCTTTCGCCATCGAGACATCCATGGCGCTTCGGACCGCTTCGATCATTGTCATTCTGGTCATGTCAGTAGCCCGCCTGCTGCCTCTGCCGCCGGATGTGTGGCGGCATGTCCTTGTAGACACCCTCGAAAATGTCGCGGACTGACGGCTTGTGGCCCGAATGAAGGGTGCCGAAAGCCTCGGCCTTCTTCTGCGCCTCGATCACCTCGTCGTCGATCTCGCTCTGGGCCTGCACGTGCCGCTCCTCCGTCCAGGCGCCCCTGGCGATCAGATGCTTCTTGAGACGTTTCAATGGGTCGCCCAAAGGCCACGCCTCGAATTCGTTTTTGGGCCGATAGGCGGACGGGTCGTCCGAGGTGGAGTGCGGCCCGGCCCGGTAGGTGACGTATTCGATCAGCGTGGAGCCAAGGTTCCGACGCGCCCTTTCTGCGGCCCAGGATGCGACCGCGTGGACAGCGAGGTAATCGTTTCCATCGACACGCAGCGACGGAACGCCGAAACCGAGACCTCGCGCCGCGAAGGTCGCGGAACTGCCGCGCGCGATCCCCTGGAAGGTGGATATGGCCCATTGGTTGTTGACGATGTTCAGGACCACGGGTGCCTTGTAGGTCGACGCGAAGACCAGCGCCGAATGGAAATCGGCCTCCGCGGTGGCCCCGTCGCCGACCCAGCCCATGGCGATCTTATGGTCGCCCTTTATCGCCGACGCCATGCCCCAACCCACCGCCTGTACGAACTGCGTGGCGAGGTTGCCCGAGAGCGTGAAGAAGCCGTGCTTCTTGGAGGAGTAGAAGGTCGGAAGCTGCCGCCCCCGCAAAGGATCGTGATCATTGGAGTAGATCTGGCACATCATGTCGGACATCGGATAGCCGGACGCGATCAGAAGGCCAGCTTGCCGATAGGTCGGGAAATTCATGTCGCCATCCCGGAGCGCCATCCTGGCCGCGCAGGCGACAGCCTCTTCGCCGAGATGGACGACGTAGAATGACGTCTTTCCTTGCCGCTGCGCCAGCAGCATCCTGGCGTCGAAGGCGCGCAGCTTCATCATATGCCTCAATCCGGTGAGAAGCTGCTCGTCGGTGAGGCCGCCGCTCCATGGACCGACCGCTTTTCCCTCGTCATCGATAACCCGGACGATGGAGTAGGCCAGGTCGCGTATCTCGTCAGCGGACACATTCACCGGCGGCCGTCGGACCGCCCCTGCCTCCGGCACCTCGAAGGCGGAGAAGTCCGGGGCCGCACCGGGCCGAACGGTGGGTTCGGGCACGCGCAGGCTCAAACGTGCGTCTTCGTTCATTTCGTTTTCCATCTTTTCGATGTCCTCCGACGCCATTCAACACTGGCTAAAGGTTGCGCGCGATGACCAGCTTCTGGATGTCACTCGTTCCCTCGTAGATTTGCGAAACGCGGACGTCGCGGTAGATGCGCTCGACCGGATAGTCGGACATGAAACCATAGCCGCCATGAATTTGGATCGCCGCCGAGCACACACCCTCTGCCATCTCGGTGGCGAAGAGCTTTGCCATGGACGCCTCCGACAAGCAGGCAAGGCCTGCGTCCTTCAATGACGCGGCGTGCAGCACGAGTTGCCGGGCGGCCTCGATCTTGGTCGCCATGTCCGCCAGGCGGAAGGCGACCGCCTGATGCTCCATGATCGCCTTGCCGAACGCCTTGCGCTCCTTGGCGTAGTCCCTGGCGGCCTCGAAACCGGCACGCGCCATTCCGACGGCTTGCGATGCGATGCCGATGCGCCCGCCTTCAAGGTTCGCCAAAGCAATTCTGTACCCTTCGCCCTCGTTGCCAAGCAGGCAGTCGGCGGGCAACCGCATGTCGTTGAAAGCAATCTGACATGTGTCGGACGCGTGCAGGCCCATTTTATCCTCGACGCGCACGACCTGGTATCCGGGCGTGTCGGTGGGCACGATGAAAGCCGAGATGCCTTTCTTGCCCGCGCCGGCATCGGTGACGGCGAAGACGATCACGACGTTGCCGTTCTTGCCGGATGTGATGAACTGCTTCGTTCCGGTGATGACATAGGCGTCGCCATCGCGGAGGGCTTTGGTCTTGAGATTGGCGGCGTCCGAACCCGCCTGCGGTTCGGTCAATGCGAAGCCGCCGATCCACTCGCCGCTTGCCAGCTTCGGGAGAAACCGTCGTTTCTGCTCCTCGTTGCCGAAGCGCAGGATCGGAACGCAGGCGACGGAGCTGTGCACGCTCATGATCGTCGAGCACGACCCGTCTGCAGCAGCAATCTCCTCGACCGCGGCAGCGTATGCGACCGCCCCCGTTTCCGACCCGCCATAGGCTTCGGGAACTAGCATCCCGAGCAGGCCGAGCTCACCCATCTCGCGCAGCTCTTCGCGCGGAAAACCGTGGTCCTTGTCGCGCCGCGCCGCGCCTGGAGCGAGCCGCTCGCGGGCGAAGTCGCGCGCCATGTCGCGTATCTGGGTCTGCGTCTCGTCCAGTATCATGCTTCTCCTCCCAGCGGCGTCAGATGCGTTCGACGGCGATCGCCGTTGCTTCGCCGCCGCCGAGGCAGAGCGAAGCCATCCCGCGTTTGAGGCCGTAGCGCTCCAACGCAGCCAGCAGCGTCACCACGACGCGCGCTCCGGACGCTCCGATGGGATGTCCGAGCGCGCAAGCGCCACCATGGATATTGAGCTTGTCTCCGGGAATGTCGAGGTCGCGCATCGCCGCCATCGGCACGACAGCGAAGGCTTCGTTGATCTCGAAGAGATCGACGTCCCTGAGCGCCCAGCCCGTCTTTTCCGACAGTTTCTTCAGCGCGCCGACGGGAGCCGTGGCGAATTGGTTGGGCGCCTGTGAGTGCGTCGCGTGCGCGACGATGGTGGCGAGCGGCTCGACCCCTCTGCTTTCAGCGCTCATGCGGCGCATCAGCGCAATCGCCGCAGCCCCATCCGAAATCGACGCGGAGCTTGCCGCGGTGACGGTTCCGTCTTCGCGGAAAGCCGGCCGGAGCGTGCGAATGCGCTCGATACTGGCCTTTGCCGGCTGCTCATCGCGGCTGATCTCGCGCGATGTCTTGCCGGATGTCACCGTGACGCCGGCGAGTTCAGGGTCGAACGTCCCGTCCTCCACCGCCTTTTTCGCTCTGGTGAGCGACTCGATGGCATAGGCGTCCTGGGCATCGCGGGTGAACTGGTAGGCCTCGGCGCATTCCTCCGCGAACGTGCCCATCGATCTGCCGCTTTCATAGGCATCTTCCAGGCCGTCGAGAAACATGTGGTCCAGGATTGAACCATGCCCCATGCGGTATCCGGATCGCGCGCGCTTCAGCAGATAGGGCGCGTTGGTCATGCTCTCCATGCCGCCCGCCACCACTATGTCCTGGGCTCCCGCCATGATCTCGTCATGGCCGATCATCAGCGCCTTCATGCCGGACCCGCAGACCTTGTTCACAGTCACTGCGCCGCAGGCATAGGGAAGACCTGCTGCGAGAGCAGCCTGGCGCGCGGGAGCTTGACCGAGGCCAGCGGGGAGGACGCAGCCCATCAGGACTTCGTCGACGTCGTCCGGCTGAAGTGCGGCACGCTGCACCGCCGCCCGGATCGCCACAGCGCCCAATTGCGTGGCGGAGAGGTCCTTGAGATCGCCTTGGAAGCCACCCATCGGCGTGCGGGCCGCCCCGGTGATGACGACTGTATCAGGAATGGACATTCAAGCACCTCACCTTGCTGCCATACGGAGCGCGCCATCCAGCCGGATGACCTCGCCGTTGAGCATGTCGTTGTCGAAAATGTGTTGGACCAACGAGGCGAACTCGTCGGGCCGCCCCAATCTGTTGGGAAAAGGAACACTCTTTCCGAGAGAGTCCTGCACCTCCTGCGGCATGCCCGCTATCATCGGCGTCTCGAAAAGTCCCGGCGCGATCGAGACGACGCGAATGCCGATCGAGGCGAATTCCCGGGCGACCGGCAAGGTCATCGCCGCCACACCGCCCTTCGAAGCCGCGTAGGCCGCCTGACCGATCTGCCCCTCATAGGCGGCAATGGACGCGGTGTTGACGATGACGCCGCGGCAGCCGTTCTCGTCCGGTTCCTGCTTGGCGATAGCATCGGCGGCGAGACGCAACATGTTGAACGTGCCGATCAAATTGATCGAGATGGTCTTGGTGAAGCTCTCCAGCGAGTGCGGCCCTTTGCGGCCGAGCACCCTTTCGCCGGGCGCGATCCCAGCGCAGTTCACGAGACCCCGGACGCCGCCGAAGGCGTCGCTCGCCAGAGCCACGGCATCCATGCAGTTGGCTTCATTGGTGACGTCGACACGAAAGAAACGCGCCGCTTCGCCGATTTCGGAGGCGACGGATTGGCCCCGGTCCGTGTCCATGTCGGCAATCAGCACGCGGGCTCCGGCATGCGCGAGGCGCCTGGCAGTCGCTGCTCCGAGCCCGGAGGCGGCTCCCGTCACGATCACGGCTGCGTCTTGCATCTTCATCTCAACCTCCCGATCGGCATTTCAAGTCAATTCGCTCAAGCCGGCAACAACCACCCGCGTCCCGATGTGGTCTCCCGGGCCACGAGGTCGGCGGCGGCGTTGCTCGGGGTGGCCATGTCCTCCGTCCCGTCGACAGAGCCGCGCATATATGCCTGGCTGCCACCGCCGACGTCATGTTAGATTATCAAAAATATGATCGACGATTTGATCTGTTTGTACCAACAAAACGGGCGTTTTTTAAGTCAATTGCACCACGATAACGCGAAGGAGCAGGCAATTGTCTCAACTTGGTGATCTCGATACATTCGACCAGAAGATTCTGAGCGAGCTTGCCTCCGATGGGCGATTGAGCTGGCGCGATCTGGCCGAAAAGATCGGATTGTCTCTGTCGCCGACGATAAGGCGGGTTCGTCGCCTGGAAGAGCTTGGCGTCATCAAGGGTTATTATGCGGCCATCGACCAGGGGCGGCTTCGTGATGCTATCGGCGTGTTCATTACCGTCGCGCTCGAACGGCAGGTGAAAAACGCGCTCATCGAATTCGAGCGGCGCGTCAGGGCCGTGCCCGAGGTCGTCGGAGGATACCAGATCAGCGGCGCATCGGACTATCTGATCCACGCCATGGTAGAGGACCTGCCGCACTACCAGGCGCTATTGGACAATCTGACGGCCATCGAAGGCGTTTCACGGATTCAATCGAATTTCGTCGTCAAGACCTTCATTCAACGAATGTCGGCTCTTCCCGAGCGTTAGCCCGGATATCTCACACTTGTTTTTGAATTTGCTTTCGGCGGGCGTTTTCGAGGGTTCAGCGGTGATGTCGGTGCTTGCGCGGCGGGTCAGGGGCGCGCTGCAGCATTTTGACCGTCAACGGGG